>ONON01000033.1 GCA_900319455.1 uncultured Eubacteriales bacterium | reverse complement strand
TTGAAAGCGTGGTATGTTCCCGCGGAGAACCCGACAAACCGGTTTGTAATCTGCGTGCACGGCTACAACTGCAACGGCCCCGATGAATGCAGCCACATTCTCAGATATTTCAGAAATGTAAAGGGGTACAACTACTTTCTTCCCGACCTTCGCGGCCACGGCAGAAGCGAAGGCAACAGAATAGGTTTCGGCTACCTTGACAGCAAAGATATTCTGCAATGGATTGATTATCTTATTGGAAGATTCGGTGAGAATATTGAGATTATCCTTTACGGTATTTCAATGGGGGCGGCAACCGTAATGCTTGTTAATGAGAGCAATCCGCCTGAGCAGGTCAAACTTGTTATTGAAGATTGCGGCTTTACAAACGCTTATGAGGAAATGGTAAATACCGTTAAAAACACTTTGAAGTTTAATTGCCCGTTTCTTGTTTCGCTCGGCAATATCTGGTGCAGGCTTCTTGCCGGTTATGACCTGAAAAAAGACCCCGACCCCTTGGGAAAAATGAAAAACGCGAAAAATCCGGTTCTCTTTATTCACGGTGACGCCGACACATTTGTTCCCACTTATATGTGCCATAAACTGTATGATGCCTGCCCGACACCTAAGGATAAACTCATTATCCCCGGCGCTGTTCACGCTTTCAGCTACTATGACGGCAAAGCGGAATATGAAGCGAAAATTGACGAATTCACATCGAAATATCTTTAATACTTCTGTCGGCACCCGGCTTTTCGGGTGCCGATTTTTTATTCATAGTTCTTTACAAAATCCGCAATTACATCACTGTTCGCGCCGTAACTCTGCAACGCAACAACACGGTTCTGTGAGGGCGCAATAATCAGTTTCTGTCCGTGCATTCCGCCTTTGAAAAATATTTTTCTTTCGCTGTCGCAGTCAAGCGAATATCCCTTTTCTTTTGCTTTTTCAACCCATTCACGGGATACAATTCTTTTTCCTCTGTACTGCCCGTCTTCAAGATATACCATGCCTAACTTTACAATATCCTCACTGCCTATATACAGCCCGGTTGCGCCTATCGGGTAACCCATTGGGCAGTGGCTCCACGCCGCTTCGCGGAAATTCATTTTCCAAAACATTTCTTTCCAAAGAAAATCGTCAAGGCGCATTCCCGTTTTTTTGCTGACTGTTCTTGAGAGAATATAATATGCACCGTCTGTATATATTTCTTTTTCATCCGGCGTATATGCAAGCGGAACGGTAAAACAGTGTTTCAGAAAATCCTCGCCGAACTCTGCGCAGTCTTTAACATCAATGTCAAGAAATGATGGCGGAAAACCGAGCCTGTGAAGAAGAGCCGTTTCAACGGTTGACTTTCCCCAGCGCGAATCTATACCGTCGGGAAGCTCATCCCTGAAAATATCACATATTTTTTCATCAAGTGAAAGCAGACCTCTGTCAAAAAGAATGCCGACAGCGGTCATTGTGAAAGCCTTTGCGATTGAGTAGGCGTTCTGGCACGGGTTTGAGGGTGTGAACTCAAGCGTTTCGATTTTTCCGCCGTTGTGGTATTCGGATATTCTTATTACTTTAAACGGTTGCTTTTCAACAAAATCTTTTATATCCTGCAAAAATCTGCTCATTTTTATTCTCCCGGAATAACAAAAGCCCCCAAAAAACGGGGGCAAAGATGTTAAAGTGATTTAAGGGTTTCCATTACATAGTTGCCGAACTCTTCGCAGGTGCATCCGTCGGGTCTGCCTGTAATGGAGATTTTCTTTTCGGTAATCATGCAGATGTCAAGCGCTTTTTCAAGCTTGTCGGCCTCAGTCTGCCTGCCTATGTGAGACAGCAGCATAACGGCGGCGCGCAGCATTGAGCAGGGGTCGGCATACGCGCCTCTGCCTTCTTTTATCATTCTGGGTGCGGAGCCGTGAATAGCCTCAAACATAGCGTATTTTTTGCCGATGTTTGCGCTGCCGGCGGTTCCTACGCCGCCCTGAAATTCAGCGGCCTCATCGGTGATTATGTCGCCGTAGAGATTGGGCAGAACAAATACTTTGAAATCGTGGCGGCGCTTTTCATCAATAAGCTTCGCGGTGGTGATGTCTATATACCACTCGTCTGTTGTGATTTCGGGGTATTCCTCACCGATTTCTTTGCAGAGCTTAAGGAACTTGCCGTCGGTTGTTTTAATAACATTCGCCTTTTGAATAATTGAAACTCTGTCTTTGCCGTTGCGTCTCGCGTATTCATAGGCAAGGCGCGCGATTCTCTGCGTGCCCTCGGTTGTGGTTACAACAAAGTCAAGCGCGAGGTCGTCGGTAACATTTATGCCTTTTGAGCCTACGGCGTACGCGCCCTCGGTGTTTTCACGGAAGAAGGTCCAGTCAATGTTCCGGTCGGGAATCTTTACGGGGCGCACATTCGCAAAAAGGTCAAGCGCCTTGCGCATGGCAACATTAGCGCTTTCAATGTTCGGCCACGGGTCTCCCGCCTGAGGCGTGGTAGTCGGACCCTTGAGAATAACCGGGCACTGTTTGAGCTCCTCAAGCACATCGTCGGGTATTGCCTTGTTGCAGGCAACACGGTTTTCTATGGTGAGGCCGTCAATATATCTGAATTCGATTTTACCGCTTTTGACTTCATCATCGAGAATGAATTTAAGCACTCTTGCGGCTTCTTTTGTAATGATGGGGCCTATGCCGTCACCGCCGCAGATTCCGATTGTGAGTTTGTCAAGCTTGTCGTAGTCAATAAAATCGCCCTGCTGCTTTATTGCTTCGCTTCTTGCGTCCTGTTCGCGTATGAGTGCCTCGAATTTTTCAACGGCCGATTTAATCTGTTCCTGTGTCATTGGTTGTTTCCTCCGTTTGCTTTTGTGTAGTTGAGAAGACCGCCTGCGAGAATCATTGCTCTCTGCCTGTCGGAATACTCATAATTGAGGGAATATTCCTCTTTTTTGGTTTTATTAACGAGCTTGACCGGCGCACAGTCGGCAATTGCCTTGCGTATATCCGGCAGTTCGAGAATGTCACCCTGATCAATTCTGTCGTAATCATCCGGGCTTGCGAATGTCATCGGCATAATTCCGGCGTTAACAAGGTTGGCGCAGTGAATGCGGGCGAAGGATTTGGCGATAACCGCCTTTATACCGAGATAAAGCGGAACAAGAGCCGCGTGTTCTCTGGATGAACCCTGCCCGTAGTTGGAACCGCCGATAATAAAGCCCTTGCCTTCTTTTTTGCAGTTTTCGGCAAAATGCTCATCGCACTGTCTGAAACAGAAGTTTGAAAGGTACGGAATGTTTGAACGGTAGGGCAGTATTTTCGCGCCTGCGGGCATAATGTGGTCGGTTGTGATGTTGTCGCCTACTTTGAGAATAGCTTTTGCCTCAATGCTTTCAGGCAAAGGAACACTTACGGGGAAGGGCTTGATATTTGGGCCGTATTTTATTTCAACATCAGCCGCTTCTTCTTTGCTTGCGGGCTTTTCAATAAGATTGTCGTTTATTATAAATGAATCGGGCATTTTTATTTCAGGCATAACGCCGAGGGTTCTCGGGTCGGTCAGGCAGCCTGCGATAGCGGATGCCGCAGCCGTTTCGGGGCTGACAAGATATATGCCCGCGTCCGCCGTGCCGGAGCGGCCTTCAAAGTTACGGTTGAATGTGCGAAGCGAAACACCTTTTGACTGCGGAGACTGTCCCATACCTATGCAGGGGCCGCAGGCGCATTCAAGCAGTCTCGCACCCGCACCGAGAATGTCCGAAAGTGCGCCGCTCAGAGAGAGCATATTGAGCACCTGCATTGAACCCGGGCTTATTGTAAGGCTGACATTCGGAGCGACCTTCTTGCCTTTGAGAATTGCCGCCACTTTCAGCATATCATAAAGCGAGGAGTTTGTGCAGGAGCCGATGCAAACCTGGCTAATATCAATATTGCCGATTTCCTCAACGGTTTTAACATTGTCCGGCATATGCGGCATTGCCGCCAGAGGAGTGAGGTCGCTCAGATTTATCTCAATTATTTCATCATAAACGGCGTCTGCGTCTGATGAAAGCTCAACCCAGTCGCTTTCTCTGCCCTGCGCCGCCATAAACTTTCTGGTAATTTCATCCGACGGAAAAATCGAAGTTGTAGCGCCGAGTTCGGCACCCATATTTGTGATGGTAGCCCTTTCGGGAACGGAGAGAGTTTTTACTCCCTCACCGCCGTATTCCACAATTTTGCCAACGCCGCCTTTTACCGACATTATTCTGAGAACTTCAAGGATAATGTCTTTTGCGCTGACAAAAGGTTTTAACGCGCCGCTGAGCTTAACGAGAGTCATTTTCGGCATGGTTGTGAAATATTCGCCGCCGCCCATCGCAACGGCAACATCAAGGCCGCCGGCGCCTATGGCTATCATTCCGAGGCCGCCGCCTGTCGGTGTGTGACTGTCGGAACCGATAAGAGTTTTGCCCGGAATGCCGAAGCGTTCAAGGTGAATCTGGTGGCAGATTCCGTTACCGGGCTTTGAGAAGAGAAGTCCTCTTTTTTTAGCGCAGCTCTGAATAAAACGGTGGTCGTCCGCGTTTTCAAAACCTGTCTGAAGAGTGTTGTGGTCAATATAAGCTACCGAGAGTTCCGTTTTTACCGAATCAATTCCCATTGCCTCAAACTCAAGGTAGGCCATTGTGCCGGTCGCGTCCTGTGTAAGAGTCTGGTCAATTCGCAGGCCGATTTCGGTGCCGGGAACCATTTCGCCGCTTACAAGATGGTTTTTGATTATTTTCTGTGCTATTGTAAGACCCATTTGATTACCTCCGAAAGATAAATAACACATCTATTTTATTATCGCGGTAAATTATTGTCAAGCAAAACAGAACATATTGTGAAAAATATTATATCTAATACAAAATATTGTGCCGAAACTATTGAAATATAATGATTATAATGATATAATAATACTGTTTATTGAAAAATATTTTATTACAGTTATTTAAGTATTTTATTTAGAAGTTTCAGTCAAAAATGATTTAAGGGGAACAAAAAATGGCAAATAACACCAAACCGGCAGGCAATGCGAAACAGCCTGCAAAAAAGAAAACGCCTTCAGTGCCGGATATCGGCAAAAAAGCAGGCACGAACAAAACCGCAAAAACCGGCGGTGCCGCAAAACAGGGCGCGAAACAGGTTGAAAAAAAGGATGATATTGAAAAAGATTATTCGTCAAAAAGGCAGAAAATGGCAATTGTTTTCGCCGCTGTTTCCGCAGTTTTGTTTGCGGTTGCTTTAATTTCCGGCGAGAGCGCGTGGCTTGTTATGCACAATTTCAGCTTTCGTGTTTTCGGGCTTTGTATGTATGTGATACCCGTAATTTTCCTTTACCTTGCTTTTGTGTATGCCAAAAACAAAAGCATCGGTTCGGCGGCACTCAATCTGACGGGCGGCGGTCTTTTCGCTGTAATAGCCTGTATGCTTATTCACATTTTGTCTAAACTCGGGGCAATTACAGATACGGGCGAAAAATATCTTTCATCTTTTCCTGTGTCCGAGCAGATAAAAGAAGTGTGGAACAGTACAGCGCCCAATAAAACCGGCGGAGTGACCGGAGCGGCTCTCGGGGGAGGTCTTGCACAT
>ONON01000068.1 GCA_900319455.1 uncultured Eubacteriales bacterium | reverse complement strand
GAACTTTGCCGAAACGAAAACGGCTGCCTTCAATATGATTATTATATTTCAAATGACTGTCCGGATAAAATTCTTCTTTTAATTGAACGCTGGGAAACACCCGAAGCACAAAAAACGCACACAACGCAACCGCATTTTATTTTGTTGCAAAAACTTAAAGAAGAATTTGTTGAAAAAACCGAGTTTTTCAATTATTCCGACTGTAAATAAAATTCAATGTTATTAATGCGCATATTCGCCCGGCGAATATGCGCATTTCTCAATTATTCATTTGCGGTAAAGTATTTTACAAAACTGCTGCCGTCGGAACAATCGGTTGAAGTAAGATTTAGGCCGGCGTTCATAAGCAAAGCTCCCGAATAAACCTCCCCTGTTTCTTCGTCGGTATAATACTTTTCAGGATCAAGACCTTTTAACCTGACAAAAAAAGCCTGCGTTTCGGGTCTTCTCATTACAACGCTTGTTAAAAGCGCTTTTGTTTTATCCTTACTGACAAACTGCCAGACAGCGCGGTAATGGTTTTCAAACGGCGAAATAATTCTGTATAGATCGCCGCTGTGAATAACATCATAGTATTTATGATATTTCTTAATCTGTAATTTAACAGCCGCTTTATCCTCTTCACACATTTTGTTCGGATCAAGCTCATAGCCGAATGTACCCCAAAGCGCGACATTTGCCCTTGTTTCAATATTTGTTCTGTTACACGCTGAAACATGCGCGCCCATACACAAATCGGGATAACAAAGCGATGTGCCGAACTGAATTGTCAGTCTTTCGATTGGATCGGTGTTATCAGAACACCAAATCTGAGGGGAAAAACTGAGCATTCCAGGGTCAAACCTTCCGCCTCCGCCCGAACAGTTTTCGAGAAGCATCTTCGGGAAAGCTTTTGTGATTCTGCCCATAAGCTCATAAGTTCCGAGAATATATCGGTGAAAAAACTCCTTTTGTTTTTCCGGCGGTAATAACGCTGAACCCGCTTCTGTTATATTACGGTTGAAATCCCATTTCAAATAGTCAACCGGATATTTGCTGAGTAAACCGTATATCTGGTCAAAAATATTATCTCTGACATCTTGTCTTGTCATATCAAGTACATACTGATGTCTTGCAATTGATTTATCGCGGCGAGGAACATGAACACACCAATCGGGATGGCTTTTATACAACCGGCTTTCAGGAGAAATCATCTCAGGCTCATACCAAATTCCGAATTTCAGCCCTAAAGCTCTTACTCTGTCAATCAGATTGCCGAGACCGCCTTTAATTTTATTCTCATTAACAAACCAGTCGCCGAGTGAAGTTGTATCATCATTTCTTTTGCCGAACCAGCCGTCATCCATAACAAGCATTTCAATGCCCATTTCTTTGGCGCTTTCAGCAAAAGAAACTATTTTATCATCGTCAAAATCAAAAAAACACGCCTCCCAACTGTTTATGAGAACAGGCCTTTTTCTGTTTTTCCAATAACCTCTGATGAGATTGTTTCTGTATAAATCGTGAAAAGTTCTGCTCATTCCTCCAACGCCTTCATTGCTGTAAACCATAACAACTTCAGGTGAAAAGAAACGTTCGCCTTTTTCAAGGTGCCAACCGAAACTCTCCGGATTAATCCCCATAATCAATCTGGTCGAATCGGAACTGTCAACCTCGATTTCCGCTGAGAAATTACTGCTGTAAACAAGATTGAAGCCATAAACTTCACCGTAATCCTCAGTTGCCTTATCATCAGCAAGAGCAACAAAAGGGTTATGATAATGGCTTGATGAACCGCGTTTGCTGACAATAGACTGAATTCCGTGAGCGAGATGGCGAACCTGTAATGAACGCTCTTTATTCCACTTTCCGTAAAGATGCATCATATTGAAATTCATTTGAGGAAATTCGACGCAGCAACTGTAAACGCGTTCAATATCAACAGCGTTTTTTGATGTGTTTTCTATAATAACATTTCTTGTAATCGCGCTGTACTTTTCAAAAACAGTATATACCAAGGTGACTTTAACGCCCGTAACAATGTCTTCGGTATATACTTCAAGAGTCTGCGCCTCATTTATATCATTAAGATAAAGTGACGGTAAACCCTCAATTTCAGGTTTGCCCATATAAATCTTATGCCCTGTGTATCGAATATCCGTAACATTATTGCCATCGCAATTAAGTACTGAAAGCGCAGAAATTCTGAAATCACCCGCCCCTTGAGTGGAGTATTCCATAGGGCACATATCAGGTGAAAAACTGTCTGTTTTCACCTTGGCGTTTGAAGGGCTGAATGAGGCAAAGCCCCCATGATAATACATTGAAGAAAGGTTATTATCGGGAATTGGCGCTCCGTAATACAGGTGAACAAGATAGTTTTCATCAAACACCTGAAAAACATAACTTGAGCCTGCTGTGTCAAGCTTGAAAATCTTTTTTTCGGAATCATAATTTACAGGCATAAATGTTCCTCCTT
>ONON01000189.1 GCA_900319455.1 uncultured Eubacteriales bacterium | reverse complement strand
TGGTACAGCATATTTGCTGAAAACCGGAAAAAAGAAAGAAGCAGCCCCGCAAAGAGCTGCTTCGTAATTGCCGTAAACCGTTGATCTAAAAAGGTTTTGCTTATTATGAGCGAAGCGTATAACAAGGTTCTGCCGCAGGCAGGTTCTTATTATCAATCGCCCGCCATTTGCAGTTAGAAATCAGAAGGTAGGAGTTGGGAGTTGGAAAAAATCGGACAAAATCGTCATACGATTTGTAAAATACCGATAGTTTTTGAAACTGCAGATGAGATTGAGAAAGACGGCGTAGGGAACGCATACTATGCGTTCCGTTGAATTACAGTTTGTTGCGTTTTTGCGGGCGACAGGTTGTCGCCAATGCGGGGTGAAAAATCGCGATATATTTGCGGGCGATTGATAATCGCCCCTACCGCGGGAATGGTGGATTTTGCGGTGGTCTCGTCGTTTTTCGGCGGCATTGGGGAATGCCGCCCTACGGTGGGAAGTGGTAAAACCGCGGTGTATCCGCGGGCTAACCCCTAAAAAAGAAAGCGGTGGTCGAACCACCGCTGAAATCCTTTTTTATTGTCACTGTGCATTTTTGCCTATATGCGTCCACATGAGATTTCGGTCCCTTTACAGCAAAAATCATGTGCACAGTGTTTTAAAAATACGGTATATAATCAGGCAGCTTCGGAATAATCCGATTATTTCGCAGTCCGTTCACCGGGGTAACCGGTTTCCGCCCGGAGGCGAAGCCCCGGCTTACAGCCCGCAAATAACGGCTGCCTGTATATTCAGCCAACCTTATCAGTCAGCCGCAAACATTGCCCAGAAATGGGGAACGATTGTTTCAAAGAAATATGCTACGCCGGATGTGCCAGCATCTGTGAAGACGCCTGCCGCACCGGAGTCTGTGAATACAGACATAAGAACTTCTGTTATGTAAGCGAAAACGCGAACTACAGAAGAGAATGAGTTGGTATCAACATTAAGGCCGATACCGAGAACATACTTGTCAAAGAAACGCTCAGCGTTGTCTCTGGGAGTAACCTGATGACCGTCCTTCTGATGGTTGGCCGCCAGATGATCGTTATAAGCGGAAATGTTGGGAGCGATGAATTCGCAATAAGGGCAGTGAAGAGCGTTGGTGTTATCGGTGTGACGCTGCTCATAGTGTGCCTTGAGGTCATCAGCGCTTTCAAATTCCTGACCGCACTCTGTGCATTTGTAAACAGTGGGTGTTTCATGGGTTTTGATATGTGCTGTAAGCGCGTCATTAGCTTCTTTAGCAGCGCCTGATTTACAGGCGTAATAAGTGTATGCCCAATCGCACTGTGAGCATTTAAGCTCTTTAAGGTTGCTGTCTATATGAGCATCTCTGGCAGCTTCAGAATCAAATTTTGCTGCACACTGAGGGCAGGAATATTCGCCTGCCGCGTAAGCGACAACTGCCGCCACGGATGAAAGAAGAGCGATTGCTAAGAGGATTGCTAAAAGTCTTTTTTTCATGGTTAACCATACCTTTCTTACCGTAATTTCAAACGGTGATTTTTGTTGTTATACGGAACCGAAATCTCATAGGGACGCATATAACAAACATTGAAAATACTTTGTTGGTCTCGGCGAATAGCCGTACTGTGCCGTTCCGGAGCACAGATGCCGCTTTTCAAACGGCTTCGCTTTGTCCACTCATTGCCTTACAATGCCCGGTACGGGCGCTGTAAAGTTAATTATTATTATATATATTATTAATAATAATGCAAGCAAAATTGTATAATCGGTAGTAAAAAAGGATATTCCGTTTGACGGCATTGCAGTTCATCCCGCGTTTACGCGCTTCATCCCGAAAAAATTAAATTAATTTGATAAAATCTATTGCATATCACCCCCGATGTGGTAAAATATGAGTGAAGCAACAGAATCGGCATATTGTAAAGCTGTTAAACTTTACAAATATATGAAATCGCCCGATTTTTTGTAAAGCAATTAACTTTACAGTCAAGAAAATCAAGGCTTTTCAGGGTTTTACGACTTTGTTTTTGTAAAGCAAAACACTTTATATCAGCCGTTTTACCCGCATTCCGAAATATTATATAATATAATACCTTATTATATATGCGGTTTTGTGAATTGATTTTTAACATTCAATAAACATTTCTGGAGCCGGGCAACAGGCGGGAGTCAGAAGCGGTAGGGCGGGATACCGGATAAGGTTAAAGATGAGTTGTGTTTAAAGGCAACCGATAAAGCAGGGGCGATTATCAATCGCCCGCCCTTTTGCAGTTAGAAATCAGAAGGCAGGAGTTGGGAGTTGGAAAAATCGGACAAAATCGCCATGCGATTTGTAAAATACCGATAGTTTTTGAAACTGCAGATGAAATTGAGAAAAACGGCGTAGGGAACGCATATATGCGTTCCGTTGAATTACGGTTTGTTGTGTTTTCGCGGATTGCCGCGTCGCTGCACTCCTCGCAATGACATTCAAGGCGAGTTTTGCGTTGATTTTTTCGGCGGCATTGTTGTTTCGGCGGCATTGTTGTTTCGGCGGGATTGTTGTTTCGGCGGCATTGGGGAATGCCGCCCTACGGGTTATATCTTAAATTCGCATTATTTTTTGCGGGCGATTGATAATAAGAACCTGCCTGCGGCAGAACCTTGTTACTTACAAATGATGTAATAAGAACCTGCCTTCGGCAGAACCTTGTTACTCGCTTTGCTCGTAATATGCCCCTAC
>ONON01000143.1 GCA_900319455.1 uncultured Eubacteriales bacterium | reverse complement strand
TGCTTTAGGATTGCAGCCAGCAATATAAGAAATACCTTTTTCGCTGTTTATTCCAAAACCAAGTATATCATCATCAGCGTATGTTTTTACACTTAGAAAGTCCATCACCCCAAAAAGATTTCCGCCGCCCATAACAAGTATACCCGATAGCATAATCAGACACATCAAAAATGAAACAGCTTTTCTTGTTTTTTTCATAACACCCTCCGAAAAATAAAAAGTGCGCAGCCGGAGCTGCGCACGAAAAACGCATAGCCCCTTTTGCTGCAACACAAATCACTCTTACCGGAATAAGTATGTGAAAACAGAGCATGCATTTTTGCCAAACAAAAATACACACCTATTCCGGTCATAAGATATTTGATTTGTGTTGCAACAAAAGTATAGCACAGTTTGCAAATGAATTTCAATATAAAAGCTGTAATTTCGCCGAAAAATGTGATTATCGGAGCGCGCAACTGCCGGCCGTCACTTTGAGCGCGGCAATGGTGTTATATCAGGCGGCAGGTTGAGAATCAGCAGAGGCGTAGGGCGGCATTATGGAATGCCGCCCTACGGGGTTGAAATTGATTTGCGTTTAAGCAGAGCGCAAAAAAACAGGAGCAGCTGTTGCCGCCCCCGCTTTATACAATATTATTGTTTTACCCTGCGGATTTGAATTAACCAAGCTCCGCAAAATATTTGATTGTGCGAACCATCTGGCTGGTGTAGCTGTTCTCGTTATCATACCAAGAAACAACCTGAACCTGATAAAGGTCATCGCCGATGGGGCTTACCATTGTCTGTGTTGCGTCGAAGAGTGAGCCGAACTTCATGCCGATAACATCGGATGAAACTATCTGATCCTCATTGTAGCCGAAGGATTCGGAAGCAGCCGCTTTCATTGCAGCGTTGATGCCCTCTTTGGTAACATCTGCGCCCTTGACAACAGCGGTAAGGATTGTTGTTGAGCCGGTGGGAACGGGAACTCTCTGAGCGGAGCCGATAAGTTTGCCGTTGAGTTCGGGAATAACAAGGCCGATTGCTTTGGCAGCGCCTGTTGAGTTGGGAACGATGTTCGCGGCACCTGCGCGCGCTCTGCGAAGGTCACCCTTTCTGTGGGGGCCGTCAAGAATCATCTGATCGCCTGTATAGGCGTGGATTGTGCTCATAATACCGCTCTGGATGGGAGCGTAATCGTTAAGAGCCTTTGCCATGGGAGCAAGGCAGTTTGTTGTGCATGAAGCGGCGGAGATAATCTGATCATCCGCGGTGAGTGTGTCATTGTTTACCGAGTAAACGATTGTTTTGAGGTCGTTGCCTGCGGGAGCGGAGATAACAACTTTTTTCGCGCCTGCGTTGATATGAGCCATGCTCTTTTCTTTGGAGCAGTAGAAACCCGTGCATTCAAGAACTACATCAACACCGAGCTCGCCCCAGGGGAGTTCCGCCGCGTTTGCCATAGCGTAGATTTTAAGAGTTTTGCCGTCAACAGTGATTGTGCCGGCTTCATCATCGGAACTTACGGTGTGAAGATTTTCGCCTATAACGCCGCAGTAGCCCTTCTGAGCTGTGTCATACTTGAGAAGATTAGCGAGCATTGAGGGTTTGGTAAGGTCGTTGATAGCAACAACATCATAGCCCTCTGCGCCGAACATCTGGCGGAACGCGAGACGGCCGATTCTGCCGAAACCATTAATAGCAACTTTAACTGACATTGAGAATACCTCCAATAAAAATATTGTTTTAAACCTTTTATATTTTATACATTTTATTATATGAATGCAACAGATTTTTTTGCAAAAAAACCTTTTTTGAAAAAGTTTGTAAACCTGTTGCAAAAATCACCTTTTTCAAGGTGATTTTGGTGTAAATATGCCGATACTTTTTTCTTGTCGGGAATTATTTGTGATATTTTGAACCTGCGGAAATTGAAAAAGCCCTGTAAATCTGTTCAAGGAGCAAGGCCCTCGCAAGCTGGTGCGGAAAAGTCATAGGGCTCATTGAAAGGCGGAAATCCGCCCTGCTCTTAACCTCATCCGACAGTCCGCAGGAGGAACCGATTATAAAGCAAACAGCGGATGAACCTTCCGAAGCGATATTAGCGAGTTTTTCGCTCAACGCTTCGGATGAAAGCATTGAGCCTTCAACGCAAAGGGCAATCACTTTTTCTCCTTTTGATATTTTAGAGAGAATCTGCTTACCCTCTTTTTCAAGGGCGGCTTTTATCTCATTTTGTGACGGAGCATCGGATAGGCGTTCGGGGTTAAGCTCAATTATACTTATTTTGCACAGCGTACCGAGGCGTTTGACATATTCGTCGCACATATCGCGCAGGTAACGCTCCTTGAGCTTGCCGAGGCAGATTATTCTGACATTCATCATAAATATCACCGCTATTGCAAAACGCCGATAATAAAAATACTACCGGCGTTTTATTACTGTTAATCTGTTAATGCTGATTAATAAGCGAATTTTGCTTTGCCGTCACAGCCGAGAACATCTTTTATTTTATGCTCTACCATACCCTGAATGGCTGTGCGTGCGGGGGCAAGATACTGCCTGGGGTCAAAGTGAGAGGGATTTTCGGCGAAATATGTTCTGACTGCCGCGGTCATAGCGAGGCGAAGGTCGGAGTCAATGTTGATTTTGCAAACGGCTTTTTCAGCCGCCTTGCGAAGTTCGCTTTCGGGAATGCCGATGGCGTCATCAAGCTTGCCGCCGTGCTCATTAATCATTTTTACAAACTCCTGCGGAACCGAAGATGAACCGTGAAGAACTATCGGGAAACCGGGAAGGCGTCTTGAAACCTCCTCCAGAATGTCAAGGCGGAGCTTGGGATCCTGACCGGGTTTGAATTTGAAAGCGCCGTGACTTGTGCCGATTGCTATCGCAAGTGAGTCAACTCCGGTACGGCTGACAAAATCCTCAACCTCTTCGGGCTTTGTGTAGGAGGAATCTTCAGCCGAAACACTGACTTCATCCTCAACACCCGCGAGAGTGCCGAGTTCGCCCTCAACAACAACACCGTGAGCGTGAGCGTACTCAACGACTTTTCTTGTGAGTTCCACATTTTCTTCATAGGGTTTGCTGGAGCCGTCAATCATAACAGAGGTAAAACCGCCGTCAATGCAGCTTTTGCAAAGTTCAAAACTGTCGCCGTGGTCAAGGTGA
>ONON01000052.1 GCA_900319455.1 uncultured Eubacteriales bacterium | reverse complement strand
TCAAAAAATTCGCCGCGGCAAGGGTTATGCCGCACATCAGAGCCACACGGATTTCTTTCCACAGCACCGAAAAATAATCTTTCAGCTTTACAGTGCCGAGAGCGAGACCGCGTATAATAAGGGTGGAGACCTGGTTGCCCGAGTTGCCGCTGGTATCCATAAGCATCGGTATGCAGGCGGTAAGCCCCGCGACAGCCGCCAGTTTATCCTCAAAATTGTCAATTATAAAGCCCGTGAATGTCGCCGACACCATAAGGATGAGCAGCCAGGGAATCCTGTTTCTGAAAAGCCTGACAACGCCCGTTTTCATATAATCCTCTTCGGAGGGAATAAGCAAAGCCATCTTTTCAAAGTCTTCGGTGTTTTCCTGCTGGATAACATCGACTATGTCGTCAACGGTGATTATACCCACAAGCCTTTTTTCCTTATCCACAACCGGAACGGAGAGCAGGTCGTATTTGCGCACTATCTGCGCTACCGTTTCCTGGTCATCCGTTGTGTTCACATAAATAAGCTGTTCATCGTCATACATTATGTCGCCTATTTTTGTTTCCGGCTTTGAGACAATAAGCCTTCTTATTGGAACGCTGCCGAGCAGTATTCTGTTTTTATCAATGCAGTAGCAGGTTTCTATGGATTCCTTATCAAGCGCCGTGCGCCTTAAATCGTTTATGGCGTCTTCTACCGTGCAGTTTACATTGAAAGCCGCCATTTCGGCGGTCATAATGCTGCCCGCCGAATCCTCGGGATAATTCAGAAACCTGTTTATGGTTTTGCGCGTGTCGGCGCTTGTGTGCGCGAGAACTCTTGTAACCACATTTGCGGGAACATCCTCAAGAAAATCAACCGCGTCGTCAATAAACATCTCGTCAACAAGCTTGCCGAGCTCCGCGTTTGTGATTGAATCGACTATTGTGCTTTGAATATCGGTGTCAAGGTACGCGAATGTTTCCGCCGATATTTCCGTCGGCAGCAGCCTGAATATTCTGACCTGATTTTCGGTTGTCGCTTTGGAAATAATCTGCGCTATATCGACAACATTCATTTCCGTGAGAATATTTTTAACCGCCGAATACTTGCCGTCCGCAAGAAGTTTTTGTGTAATGTTTAAAAGAACACCGTCTTCCATAATAAAAAGCCGCCCTTTCCGCACAGGCGCAAGGACGGTGTTTGTTAAAAATCAAAACAAAGCAATTACCCGCAAAACTTCTGAGAAGCGCGGATTATTACATCAGTCTTTACGCTGTGTGCTGTTTTTTTACTGTGCCCGGGTCGTAAATGACCGCCGTCGCCGCTCAAAAAGTTTCACCTCTTTTTTTTAATTATTCGCTTTATCGCGTGCATTATTTTACACCCCGCCGGAACAAATGTCAACGCACTATATATTGTGGTTGAATTATTAATATATATATGTTAATATATAAACACTTATGCAAATAATTGTTCGGGAGGCATTATGAGCGATTTTTTAAATGATTTATTCAACAAAAACACAAGCGGAATATTTGAAAAGGCAAAGTTTATCACAACAGAATACGACCCTTATTTCAAACCGGACTCAAGCGTCTGGAGCGGACCCAGGCACCAGAAAAACGACCTTGAGGAATGCGACGGTCTGCCCGTGTTCATCAAGGATTTCGATGTTGATGAAACCGCTGTTGCCACCCTTTATTTCACCGCCCTGGGCTGTGCCGATGTCTATATAAACGGCAAAAGAATCGGCAATGAGGAATTCAAGCCCGGATGGACAAATTACAGCAAAAGGGCGCTCTACTGCACATACGATGTTACGGAAAACATAATAAAAGGCAAAAACCGGATTCTCGCCGTTGTTTCACCCGGATGGTGCTACGGCAGAATTTCCGGCGGGCAGTACGGCAGCGGAACTCCCGCCTTTGCCGCGGTTTTGACAAACGGGGCAAAAATGCTTGTAACCGACAAAACCTGGCTTGCCCGCGTGTGCGGCAGAATCCGCACGGCGGATATATGGGACGGCGAGTTCTGCGACGGCAACCTGCCTGATTACACGGAAATGTCAATGCCCTCATTTTCAGCCGAAGGCTTTGAAAAGGCAGACACAGTCAGCTACAAAGGCGTTATCTCACCCTATGTCGGCACCCCCGTGAGAGTACGCGACGCTCTGACACTCAACCCTCAATACATAAATATACTTGACGGTGTTGTTTATAACGGCACCGATTACGGAGCGGCTCACATCTGCACCGAAAACGCGCATATCCCTCTCACTCTCAAAAGAGGGCAGACCGCTGTTATTGACTTCGGTCAGGAGATTGTCGGCAGAGTGAAAATCACCGTTCGCGGCGAAAAAGACAATGTTGTTCGTATGCGCTATGCCGAATTTATAAACGATTCCGGCAGCAAAGCGAGAGGCAACGACGGCCCTATGGGCTCGGTTTACACTGTCAATTACCGCTCCGCCCTTGCCAAGGCATACTACCGCCTTCACGGCGGCGGCACCGAGGTTTATCACCCCACATTCGCGTTTTTCGGTTTCAGATTTGTTGAAATCAACGCCGAGGGCGATATAGAACTGCTCGGAGTCGAAGGTGAGGTAATCGGCAACGACAACCGCGAAACCGGTCATATTGAAACTTCAAACCCGCTTGTAAACAAGCTGTTTTCAAATATTCTCTGGGGTCAGAGAGGCAACTATTTAAGCGTGCCCACAGACTGCCCTCAGCGTGACGAAAGGCTCGGCTGGACGGGCGACGCTCAGGCGTTCTCCGCAACCGCCGCCTACAACGCGGATGTTTACACCTTCTTCCTTAAATGGATGCAGGATTTGCGCGACAGCCAGACCAAAAACGGCGGTTACTGCGATGTTAACCCCGTTGTGGCATACTGCACGGGTGACAGCGCCGCCGCCTGGGGCGACGCAGGCGTTATAATTCCTTATAATATGTACAAAATGTTCGGCGACAAGCAAATTCTCGAAGAACACTACGACTCAATGGATGAGTATATCAGCGGAATAATAAAGCACAACGGTTATTCGGGGCCGCACCCGAGATTCGGCGACTGGCTTGCCTATGATATGTGCAAAAACGATATGATTTCAAGCGCCTACCTTGTTCACGACATTGACCTTATGATTGAAATGAGCGACGCTCTGGGCAAAGACGAAAAAGTTGAGGAATACAGAAAGCACCGTGACAAGGCAAAAAAATATTTTGACAAACATTATATGAAAAACGGAATGCCTCTGGGCACCACGCAGACCGACAAGGTTCTTGTTCTCGCCTTTGACCTCACGGACGGAGCGTGCAGCAGAGAGATCGCCTCACAGCTCGAATCGCAGATTGCTCAAAACGGCAACCGCCTTTCAACGGGATTTGTGGGCACCTGCGCTCTGTGCCCGACGCTTTCAAAATACGGGCTTGACAAAACGGCATATAATCTTCTGCTTCAGCGCAACGAGCCCTCCTGGCTTTACAGCGTTGATCAGGGCGCTACCACCGTGTGGGAGAGATGGAACTCCTACACCAAAGAAAAAGGCTTCGGCGATGTCGGTATGAACTCCTTTAACCACTACGCGTACGGCGCCGTGGGCGAATGGATGTACGGCTATATGGCGGGCATTCAGCCCGGTGAGCCCGGCTTCAAAAAAATCGTTCTCACCCCGAGGTTTGACCTGAGAACTCCCGAAGAACTTCCCGACGGTCAGCAGAACATAACCTATGTCAGCGCGTCATACAACAGCGCGGCGGGTCTTATTAAAAGCGAATGGAACACGGTAAACGGGGTAAAATACTTCTGCAGTGTTCCCGTTGAGGCAAAACTTTACCTGCCCGCGGAATTTGAAACGGTAACTGTTGACGGCAGCTCGCGCAACGCCTCGGAATGTCAGACAGAGGGCGGGAAAATCGTGTTTGAGCTCGGCGCGGGCGAACACACTGTAACACTTGAATAAGAAAGAAGTGCATTAAATTGATTAAAGTCGGAATTGCGGGCACAAGAGGCCTTTCAACCCTTATGAGCCTTAAAGGAATTGAGGATGTTGAAATCACCGCCATGTGCGACCTTGACGAACAGCATCTGAAAGACTCAGCCGAAAAAATCGGCGGCGATGTCAAAACCTACCGTATTTTTGACGATATGCTTGAAAAAAGCGATATTGACGCCGTTATTATAGCAACGCCCATGCAGTGCCATGTGCCTCAGGCGATAGCCGCTCTTGAGGCGGGCAAGCATGTTATGAGCGAGGTTACGGCGGGCGTTTCGATGGATGAGCTGTTCTGGCTTTGCGAAAGCGTTGAAAAATACAACAAAATTTATATGTATGCCGAAAATTA
>ONON01000032.1 GCA_900319455.1 uncultured Eubacteriales bacterium | reverse complement strand
GGGCTGGACTAAAGAGCTCAACCTTATCAGCTGGAATGGCCGCGAACCCAAATATGATATCCGCGAATGGGCTCCCGATCATGAAAAGATGGGCAAGGGCGTTACTCTCAGCAAAGAAGAGATGGAAGCGCTTTGCGAAGCAGTAAAAAAACTTTGATTTAAAACAGTTTCAGATGCTGCGGCTTGCCGCGGCGTCTTTTACTGTAATGAGTGAAAAAGGTGATTTATTATGAAAGTGTTATTTCAGGGCGACAGCATTACCGATTGGTACCGCAACCGTGAGGATTGCCACGATTTAGGCAAAGGTTATGCTCATTATTCGGCAAAACTCATCAAAGAAGCGTTCCCCGGTGAAGAATTTGAGTTTATTGATTTGGGCATCGGCGGTGACCGAACGGAGAGCCTTGTTGCCCGCCTTCAAAGCGATTTTATTGATGTTCAGCCCGATGTCTGCTCAATAATGATAGGTATCAATGACACATGGCACAGAGCGGAAAGCAGAGATTGGCTTTCGGATGAATACTATGAGAACAATTACAGAACCGTTCTGACGGCTCTCAAAGAAAAAACAAACGCAAAAATAATCATTCTTGAGCAGTTCCTTCTTCCGGTGGAAGACAAACTCTTTTTCAGAGAGGATTTGAACGGCAAAATCGACATTACCCGCGCGCTCGCCCGTGAATTTGCGGATGTTTATATACCGCTTGACGGATTGTTCGCCGCGGCGTGCGTTGAAAATGATATGTATGTTTTTTCCGAGGATGGAGTTCATCCGAGCATTGACGGCTCAAAGTTTATAGCAAAACACTATCTTGAAGCGTTTAAAAAGGTTGTAAAATAATGGATAAAGTAAAGAAAGTTTTGCGGCATGTTTTTATTGACGGGTTGAGCGGGATGGCTCTCGGTCTGTTTGCGACGCTTATTATCGGCACAATTTTAGCGCAGGTTGGTTCCTATGTTCACGGCTCGGCAGGCACCTGCATTACGGCAGTCGCGACAGCCGCAAAAACGCTTATGGGCGCCGGAATTGCGGTAGGCGTTGCTTCAAAATTCAAGGCGTCGCCGCTGGTCTCGGTTTCGGCGGCAACCGCGGGTATGGTCGGCTCTTTTGCCTCAAACATATTAAAATGTATTGAAACAGGCGATGCGCTGAGCTTTGCCGGCGTGGGTGAGCCTCTCGGAGCGTTTATAGCTTCATTTGCCGCTGTTGAAATAGGCAGGCTTGTCAGCGGCAGAACAAAGCTGGACATATTGATTACGCCCGCCGCGACAATAGCAGCAGGCTGCGCGGCAGGTCTTCTTATCGGGCCTCCCATTTCAAAATTTATGAGCTGGCTCGGCAGCGTTATTATGTGGGGCACCGAGTGCCAGCCTGTATTAATGGGTATAGTGGTTGCCGTCATTATGGGCATTGTTCTGACCCTTCCCATAAGTTCGGCTGCTCTCGCGATTATCCTTGGGCTTTCCGGAATAGCGGGCGGAGCGGCGTGCGTGGGGTGTTGCGCTCAGATGATAGGTTTCGCCGTTATCAGCTACCGTGAAAACGGTGTTGGAGGGCTTGTGGCACAGGGGCTCGGCACTTCAATGCTTCAGGTGCCCAATCTTATGAAAAAGCCTGTTCTCTGGATTCCCCCCGTTGTAACATCGGCAATACTCGGCCCGGTTTCGGCGGCTGTTCTGAAGATGACCTGCCTGCCCTCGGGCGCCGGTATGGGAACATCAGGCCTTGTCGGTCCGCTGATGACTTATGACTCTATGGTTGCGCAGGGCACCGATATAAAACTTGTTATTACGGAAATAATAATAATGTATTTTATTGCTCCTGCTCTTATAAGCCTCGGAATATCCGAAGCAATGCGCAAGGCAAATATTATAAAACCCGGCGATCTGTCGCTGGATGAAATTCATTGAAAGAAGGGTGTTATCGTTGAAAAGCAAAAAAATAATTGCACTTGTTCTCGCGGTATCATTAACATTTTCCGCAATGATTGTTCCTGCTTCGGCAAACACCGATGTTACAAATAAAGGTGAACAGGTCTTATATACCGTGCTTGACAAAGCGGTTGATTTTCTGGTCAACGCTATAGGTGCATTTGTTATTTCACCGAGGCGGCAAAACATCAAAGATTATAAGGATGATAATTTTTACGCAGGTCTCGGCAAGGAGGATTTTCTTGACGAACCCGCGCGCGGCGCAGTGTGGTCTGTCGGTTACGCGAACGCTTCCATTCAGGATGGCAACGAACTTGACGGTGAGCACTTTGTCGGCGGCAGTCTGTCAATAACAAAAAAAGTCGCGACAGAAGTTCTTGACGATCAGAAGGTCAGAACCGTTGCGTTGAGCGACGGCAGGGGAATTACGATTTTCTCCGAGCTTGACGGATTCGGTATCACCAACAAATCGGTTCGGGAAATCCGTTCGCGTTTCGCCAAATACGCGGATGAAAACGGTCTTGATATTACAAGCGTCAATGTCGGTGTGCTTCATCAGCACAGCTGTGTCGATACTTTCGGGATGAACGGTGATATTCTCACGGCGCTTTTTACCGCCCCGTTTAAAAACCTTATAGGTCAAACCCCGGCAAGCGGTATGAACGACGAGTTTATGGAGAATCTCTACACCGTTACCGTCAATTCGATGATTGAAGCCGTCAAAGATATGAAAGAGGGCTCAATGTATTACGGCAGCACGGATGTTTCGGAGTTTATTCGCGACAAACGCGATCCCCAGGTGTTTGATCCCATGCTCCACCGTCTCCGCTTTGTTCCCAATGACGGTTCTGATGAAACATGGATTGTTGAAGGCGGTATTCACTGCGTAGGTCTCGGTGCCGGCGGCACGGTTGTTACCGGCGATTATCCCTATTATATGGAGAAATACATAAACTCGCTCAACGCGAATTTCATCTATATTGAAGGCGCTGAACTCGCTCTTACTGCAAAGGGCGACAATGTTGAACCCACCGACGAGGAGCTTGCCCTGCACGAGGATGAAGGTTACGGTCGCCTTGCGGCTCTCGGCAGAACCTTCGGCGAAAAGCTTGCCGCTATTGAAGATGAAACGGAAGTTGAACCTATACTTAATATTGCCCATAAAGTAATGTTTGTAAAAATTACAAACGCTATATTTAAATTTGCCGCCAAGTTCGGTTTGCTTACAAATGAGGTTGTTCGCGACGGTTTTGATTTAAAGGTTGTTTCCGAAGTCGGTTACTGCGAATTCGGAAAAAGCCTCGCCGTTTCGATTATTCCCGGCGAGCTCGCTCCCGAAATCGCTTTCGGCGGCGCGATGGCAGCGGATGATCCGCTGAACTGGACCGGCAAAGAGTGGGATTATCCTACGTTTGAATCTAAAGCCGACGGCAGAAAACTCCTTGTATTCGGCCTTATGAATGACCAGATAGGCTATCTTCTCACAGACAATAACTGGCATTCGATTTTCACCGAGAATGAGGAGATTGTATCTTCCGGCAGCAATACCGGCTCATTTGTAACACAGCAGTATTTTGAATTGCTTGACAGCATAAAATAAGGCAGCAAAAAGCGGAGTTTGCAACTGCAAGCTCCGCTTTCATAATAATCAGAATATTTCAGGTTCGGGTTCGGGTGTTTCACTCATTCTGAAAAAACTGAGAATGGCTTTTATTATTTCGATTATTCTTTGAAAAAACTTTCTGATTTCAGCTCTGGGGTTTAAATCCGAAGTTTCATCGGGGTCAAGAGGCTCATCCTCTGTTTTATCCGGAGTTCGAACTTGACCGACCTGTGCTTTATCTGCCTTAAATACATCCGCGACACTTGCCGTTTCATAAGAGCTGACGGCGCTTGCGGCTATGCAGGCATAGGAAGAAAATGCAGACATCATAATTATTACCGCCATAAAAAGGGCGGTGATTTTTTTGCTGAGATTTTTCATAACATCACCTCGTTGATTTTTATTATTTGGAATTATATCACTTTGCGAAAAAAATAGCAATCGGCAAATAATAAAAAGATATTAATTTTATTATGATTTTTTCATTAATATCTGTCAAAATTTTATTTTTTGAAATATGATATTCCGACTTCAAATTTTATTTCAATACGGTTTAAATCTTCAAGTTTTTTCTGGTCGCCTGCACCTGTTTTATAATAGTAAGGCGTCATTTTAAAAAGGTTTACAATATCTTCATTTGAGCTAAGGCGTAAAACCTGTTTTATCTCTTTTTCGGCAATAAGCTTAAAACAGGAGGGAACACAGGGAATACTGTCGTTTTTATATGCTTTGTCATATACGGCCTGCTTTAATTCAAGAAGGTGGTTTTCAAGAGGATACGCTACGGCGAGAATACCGCCGGGCTTCAAAACTCTGTAAAACTCGCTGAAAGCTCCGGGTGAGAAAATATTAAGAACAATGTCAGCGCAATCGGATTTTACAGGTATATCATATACGCTTGCGACAGCGTATTGAATGTCCCCGCCGGATTTCGCGGCAACAGCAACCGCGTCTTTTGAAATATCAATTCCTCCCGCTTTTAAAAGCGGGTTTTTATTTCTGAGCGCCGCTGTAACCGCGCGGGTGTAATAGCCTTCGCCGCAACCTGCGTCAAACAAAACAGCAGGTTTGTTCACTGCATCTGATAAATCGTCGCATAAACAGCCCTTGAGTTCACCGTAAAACCCTTTTTCAAGAAAACAGTGCCTTGCCTTAACCATTAATTTGTCATCGCCGTGGTGCTTCTTTGATGATTGGTTGGATTGCAGAAGGTTGACATAACCCTGTTTTGCCAAATCAAAGCAGTGACTGTTTTTACAAAATAAGGATTTCTGTTTTTGCTCAAGAGTTTCCCCGCAAACGGGGCAAATAAACAGGGATGTCATTTTTTTGCTCCGTACCTCTGTACTTCGCTTATCATATATCTGCCGACTTCAACCATAAACTTAAGGCAGGTTTCAATAAGCGGGTCGGGGAATTTTTTCAGGAAATTGTCCGCCTCGTATGTGAAATTGCCCTTATAACCGATTTCTCCGAGTGCCTTGAGAACCTCATCCCATTTGATATTTCTTGTGTAAGGCAGAGTGTGGTTGTCGTCAATGCCGTTGTTGTCGTGTATGTGCAGGCAGGTTATTCGATTTGCACCCATTTCTCTTATCATAGTCGCCGCGTCACTGCCCACCAGCCCGCAGTGACCTATATCGAGGCAGGCGGTAAAGTATTTCGGGTCAAGTGAATCAACATACCGGTTAAAGTCATCCGCAAGGCTGCATACATTAGGTATAATCTTGTTTGTCTCTCTGTCGCGCCCCCACATGTTTTCAAGCGCTACTTTAACCCCGTACTTTTGGGCGAGAGGCAGCAGTGTCTCAAAATATCTCATATTTATATCATACTGGTCTTTACCGGCGGCAACGGGATGAACTACACAGGCCTTAACACCGAGAATACCGCTTATTTCAATGGCACGCTCAACTCTCGGCATTGTTTTTTTGCTGTAAGCGTCATCACCCACCTTGAACGGGGGGAACGGGGCATGGCTCTGCTCAAATTTCACACCGTATTCTTCCGCGATTTTTCTCAGCTTTTCGGCATGGGCGGCATATTGCGGCGTGTTCAGAATGTCATCGTCATTGTCCATGCAGAACATAGAGTAATCTATTGCGTCAAAGCCCGCCTCACAAAGCATTCTTACTGCTTTCTCGTCGCCGTATCTTTTGTTGAGATTATCTGTCTGAGTAACAAGTTTCATACTATCACCTTATATTTGTTAATAATTACGGCAGAGCGGTTATCAAGCTCTGCCGTAGAATGTTTATGCCGTAACTTTTTTCGCCTCAATATACTTTATTATATTTGAAACATTTGTGTATGCGGTGAAGCTGTCACCCTCAACCTCAACAAGCGTAGGTGCCTGCATAATGTTGAATTTGTCACAAAGTTCCGGTTCTTCATCCGCGAGAATAACTCTGTACGCGATTCCCGCGCGGTCAAGCTGAGTTTTCGCAATCATGCAGTTGGGGCAGGTTTTTGTTGTGAAAAGCAGAAGCTCGTTCTGACCGGTTGATTCAATGTTATTGTTTTCTTTCTCAACGGCTTCGGCTGCTTTTGCGTGTGATTTTTTGAGAACAGAGGTTCCTATGTCATAAACCTTGCGCTCTTTATATTCCTGAGCCTTTCCGTCGTTCCAGTTCTGTACGGGGCGGTAGTAGCCGGTTATTCTGCTGTAAACCTCGGTCGCTTCTCCGCAATGCGGGCAAACAGTCTGCTCGCCTGCAAGGTATCCGTGATTTTTGCACACCGAGTATGTGGGCGAAAGTGTGTAGTAGGGGAGAGTGTAGTTTTCCGCGATTTTGCGAACAAGGTTAGCCGCCGCTTTCCAGTCGGGGAGCTTCTCGCCGAGGAACGCGTGGAATACCGTGCCGGATGTGTAAAGCGTCTGCAAATCATCCTGAATGTCAAGGGCGTCGAAAATATCCGAGGTAAATCCGACGGGGAGGTGTGAGCTGTTGGTGTAGTACGGTGTTCCGCCGGGCTCAGCCGCCGTGATAATGTCGGGATATCTTTCTACATCGTGTTTCGCAAAACGGTATGTTGTCGATTCGGCAGGGGTGGCCTCAAGGTTGTAAAGGTCTCCGTACATCTCCTGGTAGTCGGAGAGTCTATCGCGCATGTGGTTAAGCACTTCTTTTGTAAATTCCTGAGTCTCTTCTGTCGTGAGATCGGAACGCAGCCACTTCGCGTTGAGACCTGCTTCGTTCATGCCGATAAGACCGATTGTTGAAAAGTGATTGTTGAATGTGCCGAGGTAGCGCTTTGTGTAGGGGTAAAGGCCTTCGTCAAGCAGCTTTGTGATAATCGTACGCTTTATTTTAAGCGAACGGGCGGAAATGTCCATAAGCTTGTCAAGGCGTTTGTAAAAATCTTCCTTGTTTTCCGAAAGGTATGCGATTCGCGGCATATTGATTGTAACAACGCCTACGGAACCGGTACTTTCGCCGCTGCCGAAAAATCCGCCGCTCTTTTTGCGGAGTTCTCTTAAATCGAGGCGAAGGCGGCAGCACATACTTCTTACATCACTGGGCTCCATATCGGAGTTTATGTAGTTTGAGAAATAGGGTGTGCCGTATTTTGCGGTCATTTCAAATAAAAGCTTGTTGTTCTCTGTTTCAGACCAGTCAAAATCTCTTGTGATTGAATAGGTGGGTATGGGGTACTGGAAGCCTCTGCCGTTTGCGTCGCCCTCAATCATTATTTCGATGAAGGCTTTGTTTATCATATCCATTTCGGCTTTGCAGTCTTTGTATTTAAAATCAACTTCCTTGCCGCCGATAATGGCGTTCTGCTCGGCAAGGTCGGCGGGAACGGTCCAGTCGAGGGTGATGTTTGAGAAAGGCGCCTGCGTGCCCCACCTTGAGGGCGTGTTTACGCCGTAAACAAAAGACTGAATGCACTGTTTGACTTCTTTGTATGACAAGTTGTCGACCTTTACAAAGGGGGCAAGGTATGTGTCAAACGATGAGAACGCCTGTGCGCCCGCCCACTCGTTTTGCATAATGCCGAGGAAGTTTACCATCTGGTTGCAAAGCGTTGAAAGGTGGCTTGCCGGAGAGGAAGTGATTTTGTTGGGAACGCCGCCGAGACCTTCCTGAATAAGCTGGCGCAGCGACCAGCCGGCGCAGTAGCCGGTAAGCATTGAAAGGTCGTGGATGTGAATATCCGCTCTGCGGTGCGCGTTGGCGATTTCATCATCATATATTTCGGAAAGCCAGTAGTTTGCCGTGATTGCGCCGGAGTTGGAAAGAATAAGACCGCCTACGGAATATGTAACGGTTGAGTTTTCTTTAACACGCCAGTCTGTTATATTTACATAGCTGTTTACTATATCCTTGTAGTCAAGGATTGTTGATTTCATATTGCGGATTTTTTCGCGCTGCTTGCGGTAAAGTATATAAGCTTTCGCAACATCGTCAAAGCCCGCTTGAACAAGAACATATTCAACACTGTCCTGAATGTCCTCAACAGCGATAAGGTCATCCTTGATTTTCGGCTCAAAATTCGATGTTACCTTTAAAGCGAGAAAATCGATAGTCGAAGGGTTGTACTGCTTATCCTCAGCGTCGAAAGCTTTTGTGATTGCCTCAACGATTTTTGAAATGTCAAATTCCGCAATCTTTCCGTCTCTTTTAAGTACCTGATACATTTTTCATCCTCCTAATATTATTCCACACCGCGCAGCTGTGCGTTCGGTATATATTTTTGAACAACAGTTAAGTAACTGTGCATTGTTTCGGGCGAAACACCTTTTATACTGCCGTCGATAAGCTCACCGGAGTCAACAAAATTCTGCAAAGAATAAGCTTTAGCGCCTTTAATCCATTCACCGATTTTTATAAAATCATCTGTGTCGTGAAAATTTTCCGTAACCGTTGTGCGCAATTCATAGTCAATATCCGAATTAAGCAGAATATTTACGCTTTCTTCAATCGGTTTTATGTCATAATCCGGTATTCCGACGGTAATGCCGTATTTTTCTTTTGAGTTTTTAATATCTACGGCGATTTTGTCCGCAAGACCTTTTTCAATCACATATTTGAGTCTGTCGGGGTAACTGCCGTTTGTGTCAAGCTTTACCGCGTAGCCCAAGGCTTTGATTTTTGCCATAAAATCAGGCAGTCCGCTGTTCAGCATCGGTTCACCGCCCGTGACGGCGACGCCTTCGAGAATGCCCTGCCGCTTTTTGAGAAAACTTAAAATATCATCCTCTGTAAAGGCTTCTAACTTGTCATCTCTGTAAACGAGCGACGCGTTGTGGCAGAACGGGCACCTGAAATCACAGCCTGCGGTAAAAAGAGTACAGGCGACTTTACCGGGAAAATCAAGGAGTGTAAGCTTTTGCAGGCCATTGAAAACCACAGCGAACCATCTCCTTTGAAATCACAATATGTTGTGTTTAAACAAACAACAAAGCCCACCATATGGGCGCGTGATTAATAATACAACAATAATAAGTGAATGTCAATGACTTTACAGCAAATTTTTTAAAATTATACAATATATTGTGAAACGGCACCTGATTTTGCCGATTTGTCACAAAATATTGTAAATGACTCGATTTTTTGCCGCTTTGCTATGGCAATATACATTATAATATGGTATTATATAACAAATTCAGTAAAAGGGTGATAGTTTGGAGAATTATATAAACAGTGTTCTGCGCCCAAAAATTCAGGGCGACGGCGGTGAGATAACTTTTCTGAAGCAGGAAGGCAATGAGGTGACTGTGGTTTTTCAGGGTGAGTGTTCAAAATGCCATATACTTGACAGATGCATTGCCTGGGCTCAGGAGCAGATAGAAATTGATCTCGGTGAAAAAGTCATTATTAAAGGCATACGAAAAAAGCCTTATTTTCAGGATATATGAGGTGACTGTATGGCACACATAAAAGTAGTTCGCAGAAGTATGCGCCCCGAGGATTATACAGCCCTTCGTTTCGGCTGGCTTAAAAGATATATTTATTCCGATCAGGAGGAAATCACTTCATTCACAATCCGAGAGGCAAGGCAGATTTCGGAATGTGAATATGAGTTTTATAATGAAAAGCCAAAGCCTCTGAACAGGGGAGATATGTATTTTTCTCCCGACGGAACGGCTTTTATTGAAGCGGATGTTGAAATTCCCGGGCGTATGGCCGGGAAGGAAATTTATTTTTATCTTAAAACCTCGGCTGAAATGATAGTAAAATGCAACGGCGTATATCTGGGCGGCATTGACCCTAACCGTGAGAGAACAGCCGTTACCCCTTATGTTACAGACAGTGTTCTTCATTTTGAAATAGAAGCTTATAACCGTTCAAAACCCGATGATGAGCGCAATCCGGAGGTTCTTGCGGTGCGCGGATGCCGTCAGATTTTTGAGGGCGGTTTTTTAAAAACGGTCAATAAAAGCGTGCAATCTCTTGTGTATGATGTTGAACTTCTGCTTGATATTGCGAACAGCGACCTTTTTAACGCGGATTTCCGCGAGCTGATAAACACCGGGCTTAACAACGCGTTTAACCTTATTGACTTTGAGAATTTCAGTGACGATGATGTTGTTGCCGCATCCCGTTACATAGAAAAAAACATTTACGGCAACAAAACATACAAAGGCAGCGGCAATGTCGCGCTGATAGCTCATTCGCACCTTGATATAGCGTATTACTGGCGCAGAATTCACAGCGTTCAGAAAAATCTGCGCACGGTTCTTATTCAGCTGCGCCTTATGGATAAATATCCGGATTTCCGTTACGCGCACACGCAGGCGTTTACCTATGAAACACTGGAGAAATATTATCCCCGGGTTTTTGAAGAACTGAAAGAAAAGATAGCTTCCGGCAGATTTGAACCGGTCGGAGCGATGTATGTTGAGCCCGACTGTAATATTCCCTGCGCGGAAAGTCTTATAAGACAGTGCCTTTACGGTCAGATGTTTTTCAGAAGCAGGTTCGGCATAACGGTCAACAGCTGCTGGCTGCCGGATGTTTTCGGCAACAGCTGGATTTTGCCTCAGATTTTAAGAAAAAGCGGCGTTGAGTGTTTTGTGTCAAACAAAATGTCAACATGGAATGATACCAACCGTTTTCCGCATAATAATTTTATATGGCGCGGGATTGACGGCTCAGAGGTGTTTGCCTGTGTTCCGCCCACCCATTTTATAACTTGGAATATGCCGTCTCAGATTCAGGAAAACTGGGAGGCTTATCAGGATAAAAACACCGGCGGTCAGACTTTGAGTATGTTCGGCTACGGCGACGGAGGAAGCGGCGCTACCGAGGAAATGGTTGAGCTTATGCACAGGTTCGGCAAGGTTTCGGTCATGCCCGAAACACAGCATATCGGCGCAAAAGAATATATTGAAAAAAACTTTAAAAACAATAACGGGCTTTCAAAATGGGACGGTGAGCTGTACCTCGAAATGCACAGGGGTACATATACAACCAAATCCGTTCTCAAATACTTTAACCGTATGCTGGAGTTTAAATTCAGAACAGCGGAACTGCTGTCGTCAATACGCGCGTTAAACGGTGAATATTATCCCGCCGAAGAAATACGCGGCCTGTATAAAACGCTTATGGTTAATCAGTTCCACGATATTCTGCCCGGCAGCCACATAACTCCGGTTTACCGTGACGCCGTTGCGGATTACCGCCGGATTGACTCCGCGCTTGACGGAATAATCGGCACGGGAGACAAATACTTCAACCCGCTTTCACACAAAAGAATAAGCGTAACATTTATTGAAGATGAAAAAGGCTCCTTTGTCAGAAAAGGTAAAAAAGGCTTTTGGTGCAAACCGGAAACGGGCCCGCTCTCCTGCGGTGAAATCGATGCGCCTTCAAACAACATAAACTGGTTCAAAGCTGAAAACAACACCGTTGATACGCCTTATTATATAATCAAATTCGCCCCGGACGGGAGCATTGTTTCGCTTTATGATAAAGAGCTTTCACGAGAGTGGGCGAACGGACGCTTTAACAAGCTCCGCCTGTTTGATGACCGCCCCGGTAACTATGACGCCTGGGATATTCTGCCGGATTATGAGGAAAAAGAAGTTCCGGTGAATGTCGCGTCGCCTCTGCGTTTTCACTCTGCGGACGGTGAGTGCGCGCAGTTTGAGGCTGTTTTGTCAACAGATAAAAGCAGATGGAAACTGATAATCCGCGTTTTCCGTCAGTCACGCGCAATAGAAGTGGAAAATGTTGTTGAATGGAATGAAAAGCATAAACTCGCAAAAGTTTATTTTGATTGCAATGTTTTAACGCGCGAGCTTGTCAGTGACACATCGGCGGGATTTATCAGGCGTGAAACTCACCGCAACACTACCTGGCAGCAGGCAAAATTTGAGGTCTGCCAGCATAAGTGGAGCGATATGAGCGAAACGGACGGAGGCGTAGCGATTATCAATGAGGGCAAATACGGCGTAGGCGCCGAAAACAGCACTGTGTCTCTGTCTTTGCTTCGTGCCACAATAAGGCCTGATCCCACATCCGATATTGGAATGCATGATTTCTGCTATATGATTTATCCGCACGGCGGCACCTTTATTCAGGCGAGGATAAATGACATAGCCTTTGAATACAATGTGGGTTTGGTAAAATCCGACCTTTCTCTCGATCGCGACTTTTCCCCGCTCTGCCTGCAGGCGGCAAAGCTTTCCGAAAACGGCGAATACATAGTTTACAGGCTTTCGGAGCAAAACGGTTGCCGCGGCAGACTTGATTTAAAGAAAAAATACTGTATAATGAATATGCTTGAAGATGTTTCGGGCGAGGCGCAGGCGGTTGATTATAAACCGTTTGAAATATTGACAATAGCCGAAAAGTTATAATAATACGGAGGAATAAATATGACAATCAAAGAAAAACTCGAACTCTGGAAAACATTCGATGATGAAACCGCGGCTGAACTCTCCGCGATTACGGATGAGAAAGAAATCGAAGACCGTTTTTACAAGGATCTCGAATTCGGCACCGGCGGACTTCGCGGAATTATGGGCGCGGGCGCAAACCGTATGAACCGTTATACCATAGGTAAGGCGACCCAGGGGCTTGCGGATTACCTTAAAGCCACCTGCGCGGGTGAGATTTCCGCAAGTGTTGCTTATGATTCGCGCAACAATTCCCGTGAGTTTGCTTTAAGAACAGCCGGAGTGCTCGCCGCCAACGGAATTAAAGTTTATCTTTTTGAAACCCTTGAGCCCACTCCCGTTCTTTCCTTCTCCGTAAGATACCATAAATGCGATGCCGGCGTTGTTGTTACGGCAAGCCATAACCCCAAAGAATACAACGGCTATAAAGCTTATGACAATAAAGGCTGCCAGCTTGTTCCCGAGCTTGCCAATAAAGTTATCGGCTATGTCAACGCCGTTGAAGATTTAAAAGCCGTCCCGTGTATGAAACTTGACGAGGCTGTTTCAAAAGGCCTTATCGTTATGATAGGCAAAGAGACTGTGGACGCTTTCCTCAAAGAGGTCAGAAAACAGACGCTTTATACCGAGAAATCCGATCTTAAAATCGTATATACTCCTCTTCACGGCACAGGCAATATTCCCGTTCGCGAAATACTCAGGGATTTCAATGTTTCCGTTGTCAAAGAACAGGAACTTCCCGACGGTAATTTCTCAACGGTTCGCTCACCGAATCCGGAGGAAAAAGACGCTCTCACTCTTGCGCTTGAGCAGGCTCAACGCGAGGGGGCGGATCTTGTTATAGGCACAGATCCGGATTGCGACCGTGTAGGCATCGGCGTTAAGCACAACGGTAAATTCACACTTATGACGGGCAATCAGACAGGCGCCCTTCTTGTTGATTTTGTGCTTTCGATGAAGAAGGATTCCCTCAATGAGAAATCTACCGTTGTCAAAACAATAGTTACAAGCGAGCTCGGCGCGAACATAGCAAAAAGTTACGGTCTCAATGTTGTTGAAACACTTACCGGCTTCAAATATATCGGCGAGCAGATTTGCCTCTATGAGCAAAACGGAAGCAAAGAATATGTTTTCGGCTATGAAGAAAGCTACGGCTATCTCGCCGGCACACACGCAAGAGACAAAGATGCCGTTGTTGCCTCATACCTTATAGCGCAGATGGCGGCGTACCACAAAAACCGCGGTAAAGATCTGATTGAGGTTCTTGAGGAGATTTACGCGAAATACGGTTATTATCTCGACTGCCTTGATAACATTGTCCTCAAAGGCAAAGACGGCGCCGAAAGAATAAAAGAGCTTATGGAAATTTTCCGTTCATCAGGCAAAACGCTTCTGGACGATGTTAAAGAAGAAAAAGATTACGCGCCGGGCATTGACGGCCTTCCCAAAGAGAATGTTCTCAAATATTTCTTTAATGACGGCTCTTGGATTGCCATAAGGCCTTCCGGCACGGAGCCCAAGCTTAAAATTTATTATTCAATAAGAGGCGAGAGCTTTGAAGCGGCGCAGGCAAAACGCGACGCAATCAAAGCAAAACTCGATTCGGTAATTAACGGATAGTCCGCGCGCTTATCTTGATATTGATATTTTGCCCTTCCCGTAAATCGGGGAGGGCTTTTACTTGCGCAAATTCAATTGAGAAGGATGTAATTGTTAAGGAACGCTTTTTCTTTTTGGCACCCGCTTGCCGCTGCCGACCGTTAAATTCATAAACTTTTTACAAATAAAGTCGTTAAAACTATTGACAAAACTTAAAATCGGGAGTATATTATGAACAAATGTTAGCACTCGACCTTGATGAGTGCTAACATTAGCACTCCGACAAAACTTAAATAAAGAAGGTGAGCCTGTGACGGCACTCAGTGAACGCAAAAAGTTAATATTGGCTGCTGTTGTTGAACACTACATCAAAACAGGCGAGCCTATAGGTTCCAAAGAACTTATAAGCAATACAGGTTTAAGTGTTTCATCCGCAACGGTCAGAAACGAAATGAGCGACCTTTCCGCTCAGGGCTATCTCGATCAGCCTCATACCTCGGCGGGCAGGGTTCCCTCCGATAAAGGCTACCGCTATTATATCGACAATCTTATGAAAAAGCGTGAGATTGACGATGTCAGCAAGAGAATTATCGAAGCGGGTGTTTCCTCCGCCGCGGGCGATCCCGAAATGCTTATTGAACACGCAAGAAATATTCTTGCCGAGCTTACTCATTGCGCTTCGCTTTCCACAACTCCCGGCGGAGAATGCACTGTTATCAGGCGCATTGAGCTTGTTCCTGTCGGAACCCGTACGGCAATGATGGTTCTGCTTACCTCAGACGGAATATTAAAAAGCCGCCTTTGCAGGCTGGATTCGCCTTTGAGCACCAATCTCGTTGAGTCTTTTTACAATGTTACCGAGTCGGCGATAGTCGGCAGGCAGGCAAGCGAAATAAGCGTAGCGTCAATGCAGACCATAGCGGCTTCACTCGGCTCCGATTTGCTTGCGATGTTCCCGATGCTTGCCGCGGTGTGCGAACTGGCGCAAAGCACAGCTCAAACACAGATTGTTCTTGAAGGGCAGTCAAATCTTTTGTCAGGCGGATACGGTGACAACACGCTTGAGTTAATCAATTTTCTTAACAGAGAAGAAGCACTTAACAGGCTGATTAACAACTCAAAAAAAGATTTGACGGTTTTTGTCGGTGATGAGAATATTTACCGCCAGCTTAAGAACTCAAGCGTTATTCTCGCAAAATACAATGTGCGCGGTCAGGATGCCGGCTCAATCGGAATAATCGGCCCCACGCGTATGGATTATGAGGCGATTATACCCGACATCAGATTTCTTACAAATCTTGTGGGCAAGCTTATCGAACAGGCTATTGAAGAGTAGAAAGAGGATATAAAATGAAAGATAAAAATTTGAACGCTCAGGCTGCTGAAAACGAGAACAAAAAAGTTGAAGAAACACCTGAAGCGTGTGAAAAGAAAGAAGAAACAAAGCCCGAAAAAAAGCAAAAGCAAAAAAAAGATTCCGCGGCTGAAAAAGCGGAACAGCTCGAAAAGCAGCTTGAGGAGCAAAAAGATTTGTATTTAAGGCTTCGCGCCGAATATGACAACTTCCGCAAACGCTCGCAAAAAGAAAAGGAGGATGTTCACACAACCGCGAGAGCGGATGTCATTAAAAACATTCTGCCCGTACTTGACAATTTTGAGCGCGCGGCAGGCAACACAGACGCTTCTTTTGAGGATTACCGCAAAGGCGTTGAAATGATTTTTACTCAGTTTAACGAAATTCTCGAAAAAACGGGAGTTGAGGCCTTCGGCGAACCCGGAGATAAATTCGACCCCAATATGCACAATGCAGTAATGCATATTGAAAGCGAAGATTTCGGTGAGAACGAAATCGTGCAGGTTTTTCAAAAAGGATATAAATTAGGCAATACCGTAGTCAGATTCGCAACCGTACAGGTCGCAAACTGAAAAACGGAAAAATAAATGTAAATTATTTCTTTTAAATAGGAGGAAAAAACAATGTCAAAAATTATAGGTATTGATTTGGGAACAACAAACTCTTGCGTAGCGGTTATTGAAGGCGGCGACCCCGTAGTTATCGCAAACGCAGAAGGCACAAGAACAACTCCGTCTGTTGTTGCGTTCGGCAAAACAGGCGAAAGAATGGTAGGTCAGGTCGCGAAGCGTCAGGCTATAACAAACCCCGACAGAACCGTTTCATCAATCAAAAGACAGATGGGTTCGGATTACAAGGTAACCATCGACGGCAAAAAATATACCCCGCAGGAAATCTCAGCAATGATTCTCCAGAAGCTTAAGACCGACGCCGAAGCTTATATCGGCGAAAAGGTTACGGAAGCGGTTATCACCGTACCCGCTTATTTCACCGACTCACAGCGCCAGGCGACAAAGGATGCCGGCAAAATAGCGGGTCTTGAAGTTAAAAGAATTATCAATGAGCCCACGGCCGCGGCTCTCGCTTACGGTATTGACAAAGAAAATGACCAGAAAATTATGGTTTACGACCTCGGCGGCGGCACATTTGATGTTTCCATTATCGAAATGGGCGACGGCGTTCAGGAAGTTCTCGCAACAGCGGGCAACAACCGTCTCGGCGGCGATGATTTCGACCAGAGAATAATAGACTGGATGGCGGATTCCTTCAAAGCGGAGCAGGGCATTGACCTTCGCGGTGACAAAATGGCCATGCAGAGACTCAAAGAAGAAGCTGAAAAGGCAAAGATTGAACTCTCCGGCGTAACAACCGCCAATATCAATCTTCCCTTTATCACAGCTGACGCAAACGGCCCCAAGCACCTTGAAATGACTCTTACAAGAGCCAAATTCAATGAGCTCACGGCGGATCTTGTTGAAGCGACAATGGGCCCCGTTCGTCAGGCTATGTCAGATTCCGGCCTCAATGTCTCGGAGATTAACAAAGTTCTTATGGTCGGCGGTTCTTCAAGAATCCCCGCTGTTCAGGAAGCGGTTAAAAACTTCACCGGCAAAGAGCCCTTCAAAGGCATTAACCCCGATGAATGTGTCGCGGTGGGCGCGGCTCTTCAGGGCGGTGTTCTCGGCGGCGATGTAACAGGCCTTCTTCTTCTCGATGTTACTCCGCTTTCGCTCGGTATTGAAACTATGGGCGGCATAAACACAAAGATTATTGACCGCAACACAACCATCCCCGTTAAGAAGAGTCAGATTTTCTCAACGGCAGCTGACAATCAGCCTTCGGTTGAGGTTCATGTTCTTCAGGGCGAAAGAGAATTCGCTAAGGATAACAAAACTCTCGGTGTGTTCCACCTTGACGGCATTCTTCCCGCGCGCAGAGGCGTTCCTCAGATTGAGGTTACATTCGATATTGACGCTAACGGCATTGTTCATGTTTCGGCTAAAGATCTCGGAACAAACAAAGAACAGTCAATCTCCATTACGGCGTCAAGCAATATGAGCAAAGAGGATATTGACAAAGCCGTTGCCGATGCTGAGCGCTTCGCTCAGGAGGATAAAGCCCGCCGTGAAGAGGTCGATATGCGCAACGAAGCGGATCAGATGGTTTATCAGTGCGAAAAACTTATGAGCGAAAACGGTGACAAATTTGACGAAGCGGATAAATCATCCGTAAATGAAAAAGTCGATGCGCTCAAAGAAGCTCTCAAGGGTGAGGATATCAACCTCATAAAATCACGCAAAGAAGAGCTTACTCAGAAATTCTATGAGATTTCCGAGAAACTTTACAAACAGAACGCACCTCAGGGCGAACCGGGCGCGGCTGGTTTTGACCCCAACGCCGCGGCATACGGCGACAGCGGCAATCAAGGATATAATGATGCCAGCTACACCGATGTTCCTCCCGAGGGCTGATAAACGGTAAAACACTGTAATATCAAGGCTGACCGTTGCAAAATAAAGCAACGGTCAGCAAAATGCAGTTTATACAGCAAAGGAGCCGCAAATGGCAGAAAATAAAAGAGATTACTATGAGGTGCTCGGCGTTCAGAAAGGCGCCTCTGAAGATGAGATAAAAAAAGCATACAGACAAACCGCAAAAAAATATCATCCCGATTTGAATCCCGGCAATAAAGAAGCCGAAGCAAAGTTCAAAGAGGCGAATGAGGCTTACGAGGTTTTGTCCGATAAAGAGAAAAGAGCCCGTTATGACCAGTACGGGCACGCCGGCGTTGATCCGAATTTCGGTGCGGGCGGTTTCGGCGGCGGAGCAGGGGGCTTTGATTTTGATTTGGGCGACCTGTTCGGCAGTTTTTTCGGCGGCGGTTTCGGCGGCGGAGCAAGGCAGGCAAACCCCAACGCACCCCGCAGGGGGGAGGATTTGCAGGCAAGAGTTACCGTTTCGTTTGAAGAGGCTGCAAAAGGCTGCCGCCGCGAGGTTGAGGTTCAAAAGATTGAAACCTGCCCGGATTGCGGCGGAACAGGCGCGCAAAAGGGCACATCAACAAAAACCTGCCCGGACTGCGGCGGCCGCGGTCAGGTGAATGTTACCCAGCGCACTCCGTTCGGAGTTATGTCAACAAGCAAAACCTGCCCCAAATGCGGTGGCAAGGGCAAAGTGATTGAGCATCCCTGCCAGAAGTGCCGCGGAACGGGAAGAATAAGACATACTGTCAAAGTCAGCGTAAATGTTCCCGCCGGTATTGATGACAGGCAGATGTTTTCGGTGCCCGGCGGCGGCAATTCCGGCATTAACGGCGGCCCCGCGGGTGATTTGAAGGTTGCCGTGTATGTCAGACCGCATCCGTTCTTTGAGCGCGACGGCTACAATGTGTGGTATGACCTTAAAGTCAGTTTCACCCAGGCGGCGCTCGGCGACAAAATTCAGCTTCCGACCCTTGACGGCGATGTTAAATTTGACCTTCCCGCAGGCACACAGCCCGGTGAAGTTTTCGTTATGAAGGGCAAGGGCATTCAGTCGGTTAACGGCAGAGGCAGAGGAGATCAGCTTGTCAGAATTGTTGTCAATATTCCCAAAAGCCTGTCCGAAAACGAAAAGCAGCTTCTTATGCAGCTTGAAACATCGCTTAAAGTCAAAAGGGGTGCGCCGGTCGGCTCGGGAGAAAAAAAGAGCAATTTACGCGACAAGTTTGAAAAACACAGGAAATGAAGCCTATGAAAAAATACAATACTGCCGTGTTTGATCTTGACGGAACATTGCTCAACACCATTGATGATTTGAGAGACAGCGTAAATTATATGCTGCGCTTAAACGGTTTTCCCGAAAGAACAACCGGAGAGGTGCTGACCTTTGTCGGCAACGGCATAGCGAAACTTGTTGAGCTCAGTCTGCCTGAAAAATTCAGCACCGAAGAGTTCAACAAATATCTGAGTCAGTTCCGAAAGCACTATTCGCAAAACTCAAAAAACAAAACCTGCCCCTATGAAGGAATAAACGACATTCTCGCGTATCTCAAAGGCAGGGGCGTTAAAATATCCGTTGTGTCAAATAAGGTGGATGATCAGACAAAACTGCTGTGCAAAGATTATTTCGGCGGCAATGTTGATTTCGCTGTAGGTCAGAAACCCGGTGTTGAAAAAAAGCCCGCTCCCGACGGTGTGCTTGATGCGCTGAAAAACATTTCCGGTAAAAAAGAAGAAGCTGTTTATATAGGCGATTCCGAGGTTGATTATAAAACCGCGCGGAATTCGGGGCTTGATTTTATCGGCGTCTCCTGGGGCTACAGGGGCAGAGAATTTCTTGAAAACCTCGGCGCGAAAACAATAATTGACGCACCGGAAGAATTAAAAGAATATTTTATTTAAAACAATAAAAGCCACGCGGTCGAAGCGTGGCTTTTTGCTATGCGAATCAAACAATGTTAAATCAAAAGATTTTAAGAATATATCTGAAGAAATAGCCGAGATATGAAAGTGTTTTGCGCAAAATTGAAAGAATTTGTTCTGAACTGTTTGAAAGCTGAGGAGATGCTGATGCCGTGCCGTAGCCTTCTATAACGCCGTTATTGTCGTTTGTTTCATCATCGTTTGTAAACCCTTCAATTACAGGCGTAACTATTCCGAGCAGTATATATTCCGCAGCGGTGACGGGGCCGAAAGTTTTTGACGCGAGCTTTGTACTCTCGGCGCTTATTCCGCCTGTAAAACCGCTTGAGGCAAGCAAGGAGTTTACAACTCCGAAAAGAACATCATCACTGACGGTTGAAAGCGTGTCACGCAGAATAAAATTGACAATTCGCAGAAACAGAGTTACTTCCGTTGAATCAAGCGGGAAGTTTTCACAGCCGGCATAGTGCCAAGCCACAAGCTCCGTCGCCAGATCCCAGCCGTTCTTATACTCACTGTCGGGCAGGTTGATATTATACTGCTTCGCTTTTTCCTGCAGGCCGTCTTTACCGTAAAGCGGGAGGTCAAGCGTGTCGCAAAGGCTTCCTACAGCCGTGCTTACAAGGTTGTAGAACGGTTCGCCCTCGTCTATTCCGATTTTTTCCATCGTCATTCCGAGTTTCAGCCTGTATTCCACACCCGCTTTAAGAAACAGCTTTGAATAATCATTTGCACTTTTGTTCATAAGAGCAATCTGTTCTTCGGTGTAGCCGTCTGTTGCGGCAGTGAGCGAGTCTGTGTCTATTTTTTCAATGGTTTTAAGTTCATAGTTAATCTCGCTGTCGGAGAAACGGAATACTCTGTACGCAAGCGGGAACATCGTGAGTGATGTGGTGGCGAAATCGGTAATTTTATTGCCGAGTGCGCTTGTGAATGAAGCGGCGTCACTGCAGTGCTCATGGCCTGTTAAAACAAACCTTATGCCTGCGTCGGCAAATATCTCCGCCGTGGTGTTGTGAAATCTTACAATAAAATTGTGGCTGAGAATCCGTTGCAAAGGCAAGTGCTCAAGAAGGTTGTGGTGCATCATAAGAACCGGGTATCTGTTTTCATCATACGCTTTTTTCGCACAATCTCGCACCCAGTTTATTTTTTCAAGCGTCATACCGTCTTCGGTTGACTTTGTTTCACTGCACGAATCAAGGGCAATCAGCCTGTATTTTTCGCCTAAATCCGCGGTGTATGAACAGGTGCCCTCAAGCCTGTCAATAGCCTTGTCATAACCGAAATTATGGTAAATTTCCATAAAATCATCAAAGCTTGTGTCGCCTTTGTTTAATGAAGCGTCATGGTTGCCGTTTATAACATAAATCTGCTTGCCCGTTTCCTGCTCAAACCGTTCAAGCTTTTGCGCAACATCCTCGTGTTGCTTGCGGTTTACTTTACCGTCATCAGCAAGGTCACCGCTGAGCAGAACATATTCAATTTCATCATTTTCGGCGCACTGTCTCAAAAACTCATCAATTATAAAACCGCTTTCATTCTCCATGGCGGCGCGCCTGTTGGCATACCAGAAAATCGGGTCGTCCAGAAGTTCGGGGCTTGTTTCGGTCAGTTCTTTCTCCGGCTCATTATAATGAAGGTCAGAAGCAACGGCAAAACAAAGCTGATCCGGATCGGCGGCCTGCGCTCCGCAAACAGACGCGGTTATTATAATGCCGAGCGCAAGAATAATGCTGATTGCTTTTTTCATCATTTTCATTTCTCCTTATTTAAAACTGTTTCAAAACAGAGCCAGCCGCCGCTTTCACGGCGTTCGGTAACAGTAAGGCCGCACCGTTCAAAAGCCGCAAGAACCTCATCTTCACGGGGCAGAATAATTCCGGATGTAATAAAAACAGCGCCGGGGTTCATATATTTTTTAACATCTTCACATAATCTTATAACAATATCGGCAACAATATTCGCGAGTATAATATCAAACTTACCGTTGATTTTATCCGTCAGATTGCCTTGAACATATTTAACCTGAGGCTCATTAAAACCGTTGCCCACAGCGTTTTCAGCCGCGGTTTTTACGGCAAGGGCGTCAATATCAACCCCCTGCGCGCTCTCACAGCCCAATAGCATAGCGGCTATTGACAAAATCCCGCTGCCGCAGCCTACATCAAGCACTGTTTTGCCGCTGCCGGCATATTTTTCAAGGGCTTCAAGGCAAAGCCTGGTTGTGTCGTGAGTTCCGGAGCCGAAAGCGAGCCCCGGCTCAAGGTGAAGCACCGTTCTGCCCTGCGCGTCAAATTCATCCTCCCAAACAGGGCGGATAAGCAGTTTTTCTCCCACGGGCATGGGCTTGAAATATTTTTTCCAGTTGTTTTCCCATTCGGAGTTTTTGCAGGCTTTTTCCTCAATGTAAAAATCCACATTTTCGGTGGTATATCGTTCTTCAAGAAACGCAACCGCCTCGGCGGGGTTTTCCTCCGGCGAAATGTAGATGTGAATAACAGCCTTGCTTCTGTCTTTCGCAAGCAGTTCATCATCAATAAGGTCAATGTGGGCTATCTCCAGAGCCTCCTGCTCAAGGGTGCTGTAATCCTCAATATAAATGCCGTAAGGCACCGCCATATTGGCAATATCGCCCGCCGTCTGCGCTTCCTCAACGGGAACGGTTATTTTTATTTCAGTCCAGTCGCTCATATTATTCTCCGTGCTTTATTCTTCTAAATTGGTTTTGTACGCGCCCGATTTGCCGTGATTATACAGCTTGCGCTCATCAAGCGACCATTGGCGGCCCGTAAACTCGCCCTTGTTTTTCTGCGAGATTTCGTGCGACATAGTGTAGATTCTTGCGTCAAGCAGGTCAAGTTCCGAAAGAATTTCGGCTTCTATAAACATCGGGAACTGTACAGCGCCGTATTCGGGAACGCCGTGGTGCGAAATCAGCATATGCTCAACAAGAGTAAGCGTCTCTTCGCTTATTCCGAGTTTTGTGCCTATTCTGTCAACCTCAACGGCGCCCATAACGGGGTGGCCTATAAGGTTGCCCCTTACGGTGTAATCGGAAGCTATTCCGAGGTCGGATGATTTTATTTCATCGGTTTTCGCAATATCATGAAGTATGATGCCGCTGTAAAGAAGGTCTTTGCAAACAAACGGGTAAACCGAGCACACGCCCTGAGCAAGCCTTAAAATTGAAAGCGTGTGAAGCAAAAGCCCGCACCTTACCGAGTGATGAAGCTTTAAAGCGGCAGGCCAGAAAAGCAGTTTTTCTCTTTTTTCATCAATAACCGCGGATACAAGCTTTTTCAGTTCCTCATCCTCAAAAGCCGCAACAATGTTTTCAATGTATTTGAGCATAACCTCGCCGCCGAGTTCGGCGCTCTCAATGTAATCCTCGATTTTCACATTGTCGCCTTCAATAACATGCCTTATGCGGTCAATTCTGAATTGCTCCGTGCCTTTATATACATTTATGCTGCCGCGCACCTTTACAAAATCGTTCTGCTCAAACTTAACGTGCAAATCTTTGGCGTCCCAGAGCTTGGCGTTCATTTCGCCGCTCTTGTCGCCTATTTTAAGGTCAAGATAGGTTGAACCGTTTGAAGATGTTTTTTTCTCAATGGATTTGATTATGCAAAAGCCCTCAACGGAGCCGTTCTGCCC
>ONON01000251.1 GCA_900319455.1 uncultured Eubacteriales bacterium | reverse complement strand
CGCGCGGGTTGTATCATTTGAAAGAGCGTTTTTACATGCAAAATATACCGAGCTGAAAACTGATTTCTCATTTGAAAAACGAACCTCGGTTTTTGCGGGATGAACATTGACATCCACTGTTTGAGGATTGAGCTCAATATTCAAAACACAAGACGGAAATTTGCCGACCATAACGGAGTTTTTGTAAGCTTCGCTGAGCGCGGCGCTCGCCGTGGCGCTTTTAACAAATCTGCCGTTGACAAAGAAAAACTGCATATTTCTGTTTGGCCTTGAAGCGTGCGGCAGAGATATAAGACCGTTTACCTTTATGCCGTCATTCTCACCGCCGACAGGTATCATTTTGCCGGCAAACTCTTTGCCGAAAATTTCTCTGACCGTGGTAAGCAAATCTCCCGAACCGCTTGTCAGAAGAACCTGCCTGCCTTCACGGATAAATCTAAATGAAACAGAAGGATTTGAAAGCGCAGCTCTTTCAACAACGCCCGAAACGGCATTACCCTCAGAAACATCTTTTTTAAGGAATTTCATTCTCGCCGGCGTGCAGAAAAATAAATCTCTGACTGCAATTGTCGTGCCTGCCGGGCACCCTGCGTCATCAAGCAAAATTTCTTCGCCTGCTTCAATACGGTAACGGGTGCCGATCTCTTCATTTGCGGTTTTTGTAAGAAGTTCAACCTTGGAAACCGCCGCGATGCTTGCGAGAGCTTCGCCTCTGAAGCCCAAAGTAAGAATGGAATTCAAATCATTCTCATTTGCTATTTTGCTTGTTGCGTGGCTTAAAAACGCGTTTTTTACATCACCGCGCTCAATGCCGCAACCGTTGTCGCTGATACGTATATAAGTAATTCCGCCGTTTTTTATTTCGGCGGTAATTGAGGTTGCGCCTGAGTCTATGGAATTTTCAAGGAGCTCTTTAATAACCGATGCCGGGCGTTCAACAACTTCGCCCGCCGCGATAAGTTCGGCGACCGATTTGGGAAGTATATTGATTTTCGGCATACAATCACTCCTTTCTATAAAGCTCCGGCGTCAGCTGAAAGCTGATAAAGCAACGACATTGCCTCAATGGGCGTTAATGTGTTGACATCAATGTTTTTGAGCTTTTCTATTATTGAATCGGATTCGGATGCGGCAAATGAAATCTGCAAATCCTCATTTTCCCTGTTATCTTTTTTAACGGGAATTGAAACGGAATTGTTTTTTTCAAGATCTTCGAGAATCAATTTCGCCCTTTCAACGACTCCGGCGGGAACGCCCGCGAGTTTAGCCACTTCAATACCGTAACTGCCGTCGGCAGGGCCTTTAACTATCCTTCTTAAAAAAGTAATGTCGTCACCGCGTTTTTTCACGGCAATATTGTAGTTTTTCACACCGTCAACAGAGTCTTCAAGCTCGGTTAGTTCATGATAATGTGTCGCGAAAAGCGTTTTTGCGCCTATTTTTGATTTATCCGCCGCATATTCAAGAACGGCACGCGCTATGCTCATACCGTCAAAAGTTGATGTGCCTCTGCCGATTTCATCAAAAACGATAAGACTTTCAGCCGTTGCGTTTTTAAGAATTGAAGCGACTTCATTCATCTCAACCATAAATGTTGACTGACCCGCCGATAAATCATCGGAAGCGCCTATTCTGGTGTAAATGCCGTCAATTATACATAAATCCGCCTTCGACGCCGGAACAAACGAACCCGCCTGAGACATAATGCATATCAGGGCGACCTGCCGCATATAAGTTGATTTGCCCGCCATATTCGGGCCCGTGATTATGGCGCACCTGTTTTTGTCGCGGTCAAGATATGTGTTGTTCGGCACGAAAGGACTGTCGTTTATCATTTTTTCTATTACAGGGTGCCTTCCGTCCGTAATATCGATAACAGACTTTTCATTGAGTTCCGGGCGCGTATATCCGTTTTCAAACGCGCATTGAGCAAAAGAACACAAAACATCCAGGGTAGCAACCGCGCTTGCGGTTTTTTGAACCTGCGTAAGCTTATCGGCGACTTTTTTACGCACCTCATCAAAAATCTCATACTCCAGCTTGGATATACGCTCCTGAGCGCCGAGAACTTTCGATTCGAGATCTTTCAACTCCTGAGTAATGTATCTCTCGCAGTTGGCAAGAGTCTGTTTTCTTATGTATGTGTCGGGAACAAGCTCTTTGAAAGAGTTTGATATTTCAATATAATAACCAAATACCTTATTGTACCCTATTTTAAGCTTTTTTATTCCTGTTTTTTCCTGTTCGCGCTGCTGGATTTCCGCCAGAAACTCTTTACCGTTTGAGACAATATTGCGTAAAGAGTCAAGCTCCTCATTAAAACCCGGTTTTATCATACCGCCTTCCCTTACGGTGAACGGAGGCTCTTCAACAACAGCGGAATCAATCAGAGCTGCCGTGCCGTCGAGGGTATCTATATTATTGTGAATATCAACAAGAATACCGCTTGAAAGCATACCTGCGTATTTTTTGATTTCAGGCAGGTGAACAAGTGTTGAGTAAAGCGCTCTCAATTCACGGGCGTTCGCCGAACCGTAGGCAATTCTGGTAATAAGTCTTTCCAAATCCTGACAGCCCGAAAGCCCGTCGCGGATATCGCTCCTGACAGAAGGGTTGTTGAGCAGTTCATCTACCGCACAGTGTCTTTTTGAGATTTTGGGAATATTGATAAGCGGAAGCTCAACCCAGTTTCTGAGCATTCGTCTGCCCATTGACGTTTCTGTTTTGTCAAGCACCCAAAGCAATGTGCCTCTTTTTTCACGGTTGCGCATTGTTTCGGTAATTTCAAGGTTGCGCAAAGTAGAAACATCCAAACGCATAAAATTTGCGCTGCCGTAATAATCCACTTCGCGAATGTTGAGAAGGTCATTTTTCTGAACAAGTTTAAGGTAGTTCAACGCGGCGCCGAGAGCGCGCACGGATTCGTTGACCGATGATATACCGAGCGCTTCAGTTGTGACCGTTTTAAAATGACTTAAAATCGCGTTTTCACATTCTTTATAATCAAAATACTCATCCGGCAAAACTTCCGAAACAGAATTAAGCCTTGATGAAACAAAAGCTGTAACTGATTTAAGTTTTGATGACGCAATATCAAAAAGGACTTCGGACGGCGCAAATCTGCCCAATTCGTTAATCAGTTTTTTTTCGGCGTCACGCCGCGTAAAATCCGTAAGATGAACCTGACCTGTCGAAACATCGGCGAAGCACACGGCGCAGTTCTGTTTTGAAGT
>ONON01000190.1 GCA_900319455.1 uncultured Eubacteriales bacterium | reverse complement strand
CACGGATTCGCCTGTGAGAGCCGCTTCCTCCGCTTTAAGGGAGTGGCTTTCAATAATACGGCAGTCCGCGGGAACCGCGTCGCCTGCCTCAAGAACAACAACATCGCCTATTGTTATATCTTCACTTTTAATAACCTTAACCTCACCGTCGCGCAGAACACGGCTGGTGGCCGCGGTCATCTGCATAAGGGCTTCCATCGCGGCTTCCGCTTTGCTTTCCTGAATAAGGCTCATAATAGTGTTGATTATAACAACGGCAAGAATTACAAGCACATCGGCAAAATCAACAATTTTAAAACCGTTGCCGGACTTTACCGCCTCAAACACCGCGACCCCCGCCTGAATCAGCGCGGCAGCAAGCAACATTATAATCATCGGGTCGGTAACGGAGTTAATGAATTTTTTGAAAAGGCTTTCTTTCTCGGCTTCTTTGAGTTTGTTTTTGCCGTTTTGCTCAAGGCGTTTTTCCGCTTCCGCGGATGAAAGCCCGTTTTCTGTACTGTTGACTTCTTTTAAAACGCTTTCGGCTTCTTCAAGATAGTGTTTCAAAAACAGTCCTCCTTTTTGTGATTATGAAACGATTTTTCTCAAAAAAAGACCTTTGACAGAGTTGACTCTGTCAAAGGTCTTGCTTCACTGAACAAGATGGCTGACGCCAGGCAGATTGCCGGCTGTTGACGACAGCTAAGGGAAAACCCTTCAAGCTACTCCCCTTTAACGGATATATATTAACACCAAAAGGGGGTTTTGTCAAATATTATTTAACAAAAGCAGCAAACTGCCGAACACTGTTTTTTACGCCTGAGTAAAAATCAACAAACACTGCCGAGGAGGTCGGCTATTGCTTTGCCGAGGATTTTTTCAATAAGTTCGGCAAAGAAGGCTTTGAGTCTGTCGAAGAAACCGTTTTTAACCTTGACGGGCTGAACCTTCGTTTCATCAAGTGTGTTGCCGTCTTTATCAATTACTTTTGCCTGAACGGTGTAGTCATCGGTCGGGTCTTCCACCGTGCAGATGTCGCCCGTGCCGACATCTTCGCCGTTTACAAACCAGTGAATCTCCGCGCCTTCCGGCAGGTTTTCTGCTTTTGCGGTAAAGGTTCTGTCCTCTTTGTAGCCGCTTTCGCTGCTTTCGGTGTAACCCTCAAGTTCAATTGAGGTTATGTTCCGATAAACAGGTTTGACCGTTACGCCGCCGATTGCAAGAGTGTAATTCTCCCATTCGCCGAAATATCCCTGTTTTTCGGGAACATCAGGTTCGGTTATGCTCTGAGTTTCAACGGTGTAGGGAACTTCTTCTACAGTCTCGCCGTTTTCGTCAACGAATTTGGCTGTGTATTCAATCGGAGTAAAAGCTCCGTTGATTGTTACATCTTCCGCGGGCATTGTTTCGGGAATTTCGTCAATCCACGCGAATTTATAACCTTCTTTTTGCGGTGTTCTCGGCTTAGGAACAGACTGACCGAAGGTCGCGTCCATTGCTGACAGCTCATCGCCTTCAACAATATATGTGACCTTATATGTATTCGCCGTGTAGGTAACCGTTTCCGTTACGCCGTCAAGGTTTTCCATTGTGCCCTCAACGGTTTCTTTATCGGGGGTGTAGCCCGTAATTTCGGGTGAATTTACGCTGTATCCGGTGAAGATTTCAATATTGTCCGTATAAGAATCCGCCGCAGTTGTGCCGTTTTCATAAACATAATTGATCGTCAGCGGAGCGTTGACAGAGTTGATTGTGAGCTTGCCCGCCGTATATGTAATATTATAGTTTGCGGTTACATCCTGCCCGTTGCCGTTTTTGATTTGCGCAGAGGAAGGAACAACACTGTCGGGATATTCGCCGATATCCTTTGCCTGCCCGTCAAGGATTACACTTGAAAGCGTGTCGCCCGGAATCAGACCGTCAACCGTGATTTTTTCGGAGATCTCGGCGGGGTCTTCATAAGTTGTATCGCCCTCGCCCTGAATCTGGCCGTTGAAAGGATAGGTCTGATCATTTGCCGTGATTGTGAGCTCTTTTTGCGCAACATTGAAGGTCACGGTTTTTGTTTCATCGGCGTATTTATCGTCATTCGCAAACACGGCTTTAACCGTGTGTTCGCCCGCGTTGAGACCGCCGAAGGTGCAGACCGCCTTGCCTCGCGAAACATAGACCTCTTTGCCCGTTTCGGCGCCGTCAAGATAGAAAGTTACAGAGCCCCACATTGTATCGGTCGGCAGATTTGCGGTAACGCTCGCCGTTTCGCCGTAGGTTATATCATCAGCCGTAAGAGTCATATTCGGAGCGGCTGCGGAAACTCTGAAGCTGAATTCGACCGTAACCTCTTCATAATTACTGTTTTCAGCGGGCATATATTTTGCCGTGCCGCTGTATGTGCCGGATTGCAGACAGTTAAAATCCTGCGAATTGCCGTTTGCAAGTTGAATGTAACCGAGCAAATCGACCTCGTTGAATCTGATTATGACATTGCCCGCCGCATCATCGGGTAAATTGACGGTCAATGTGAAAGATCCGTCGGAAACAGGATTT
>ONON01000129.1 GCA_900319455.1 uncultured Eubacteriales bacterium | reverse complement strand
TTGCTTATAGCTCGCCGATTTTTTGTTACTAAAGTCTTTTTTATTCCCCCGGTATAACCGGGGGTTTATTTCTGTGCTAAAGACCAATAAAAAACCGCTCAATTCATTATGAGTTGAGCGGTTTTTTTTATATTGATTTAATCAGATTAAAAACAGTTTTGAAAATATAGATAATTTTTGAAATAAAAGAGTTCAATAATGATGTGAAAAAGTTGAAATTGTTTTCAATCGTTATTAATTCTGACTTGTCATCGTAAGCGTTATTAAAATCACTGACTGTAAAATAAAATACTCGCTGGCCTAAAGGGGTTACAGTTCCTTTTACGGCGTATGTAACAGCAATTTCAATAACTTTTGATTCAGCCGATGATAAATCGCCATTGAATTTTACACTTAAAGATTCACCTTGTTTAATGGAATTATTCAGCCCGGATAAGTCAAAATCCAAGTCAATTCTTTCAGACTCAATATTAAGAATATACAAATCGTTATTCTGCTTTGTCAAGTTGCTGATAATGATTGATTTATCATCGCCGGTTAAAAAACCTTCAGCACTTTTGTCAAATTTTGCAAAAACGGAATATGACGGGTTTGAAGATGTGTGAAACTGCGGAAATTCAGGGTCGGAATAAACATCTTTTATTTCATCAGTGAGCATAAGCTTGTTTATTAAGTTTAATCCAAAATCTTCCCACACCATCATTCCGTGAAACATTCCGGAAATAAACCAGGTATTGTCGGGCAGATAAGCTGTTGAAGCGTCAATTGTCATTGAAGGGGAAAGCTTGTTTTTTCCGCCGCAATAGTTAGCCTGAGTGTAACTGTCTGAAAACCTTTTGCCGTAATCGGCACAAAGCGCCCCCGTTGCCCCCTGGGTGAAAATTATTCCGTCTGAATTAATGTGGCAACCGGTTGTTGCATTATTGTCAACTCCCGCAATAATAGAAACCTGCATTCCGTAATCGTCAATACATTTTTGAAATGAGGTGTAAAACTGAGGCATAATTTCATAGTGCATATAATCGCTGTTTTTGATTATTTCAGCGCTGTCATCGGGATCAAGCCATTTGGTTTTCATCTCTTCGTAAATATCGGAAGGCATAAAATCCCAGACACTGCCCCAATATCCCGCAATGTCAAAAAGATACGGAACGAGTTTATTGAACACTTTGTCAAGAAAACCGAATTGCTGCGCTTCAACAAGCCAGTGAAGGTCAGTTTCGTTTATGGTTCCGTTTTCAATGAAATAGAGCAAATTAAGTTCGTCAAATTCAATGTTTTCGTTGAATAAATCATAAAGCACAGCAGCGCCGCCGAGAGCCGGAACAGTCATAATCGCTTTGCCGACATCACATTTTTCACCATATATTGTGAGATATGTTCCGGTTACCTGACCGCCGTGGCTTATCGAATATAAATTGACTTTCTCGCTGCCGGTAAGCTGCTTAACTTCCTGTATATATGCGTCGAGATTTTCAGCGCATTTTACAGCGCCGTTTCTGAAATCATGATTGAAGTTAAAAACTTTATCAGAGCCGAGTTTTTCGGCAAAAAAAGCGTTAAATTCTTTTTCATGCTGGTAATCTTCATAATTGCCGTACTCATTATAAAAAGCTTCACGGCTTGTTTCGCGTGCGGTTTTATACTTGGTTGTTACATTATATTTACTGCTGCCGTCAGGGTTGCATCTGACATCTTCAAGATACTTAACAGCTTCTTTGCCTACAACATCCGCAAGATAATCGGCGTTGCCGACCGTCAACGCGCCGAGACCGATGCCTATCTGAACTATCTTTGAGAGAACAATCGAAAGAATCTCGTCTCCGTCAACGCCCCAGACCTGCTCCTGCGATAAATCATCGTTTGTTTTCATAAGAGCTGAGCCGCCGTAACCGGGAACAATAATTACCGGATAATTATCTGCTGAACTCTGTGCGGAAAAACTGACGGAAAAACAACCGATTATTAAATTGAAAGCAAGAAAAACGGCAATAATCTTTTTCACTCTGTCCAACTCCCTGATTATATTTAATCAATAATTGTGTTTTAATAAAAAACGCGAATCATAAAGATCCGCGTTATTAAAATTGTCAGTTGTAATTATGAGCCTGAGCGAGCATCATATCTTTTACTTTCATAAGTCTTGTTGTGGTGCTTCTTTCGTTTTCATCAAGCTTCATAGTTATAAAACGAATTGTCTCCTCATATTGAGGAATCATAACATGCTCAAGAGCGTTAACTCTTCTTCTTGTTTTTTCAATTTCGGAAGCCATTAATTGACAGGACTTCTCAATCTCCGCAAGTTTCAGAAGTTTGGGCATAGCATCTGAATAAGCATTAACCGCATCATCAAGTTCACCCGGAGTAAGTGCAAAACCGTATGAATAAATATCGTTTTCGTCAGCAGTCCTGAATTTTACATCAAAAACAGGAATCATAACACTCATAACGTTCTTTTCTGTTACTTCAAGGCTCATTTCCTGAGTGGGCAGCATAAGAGCAACATCAAGAGCCTTGTCACTCATTGTGCTTCTTGCTGTTTCCATAGCGACATTGGCTTTTTTAATTTCATTTTCAACTTCTACACGAAGCGCTTTGTTTTCTCTTACAAGCTCAAGAAAGCGGCGCATAAGTTCATCACGTTTATCTTTAAGAAGTTTATGACCGCGCCTTGCGGTTGTAAGTTTTCTTTTAAGATTGGTCAGTTCCATTCTGGTTGGATTAACATTCAGAACAGCCATATATTACACCCTTTTATGCATCGTAATATTTTTCAAGAAGCTCGTTGCTGATTCGTTTAAGTTCACTTCTCGGCAGTATTTTAAGTAACTGCCATCCGAGGTCAAGAGTTTCTTCTATTGAGCGGTTTGTTTCAAAGCCCTGAGAAACGTATTTATTTTCAAACTCATCGGCGAATTTCGCGTAAAGTTTATCAATATCGGTCAGAGCCGCTTCACCGAGAATTACCATAAGTTCTTTTGCATCTTTACCTCTCGCGTAAGCGGAGAAAAGCTGGTTCATTGTGTTGGAATGATCTTTTCTTGTTTTGCCTTCACCGATACCTTTATCTTTTAATCTTGAAAGAGAGGGAAGAACATCTATCGGAGGGTTGACGCTTTTTCTGTAAAGCTCACGGCTGAGAATAATCTGACCTTCGGTTATATAACCTGTAAGGTCGGGAATTGGATGCGTCTTATCATCCTCAGGCATTGTCAAAATCGGGATCATTGTTATACTGCCGCTCTTACCGCGCTGTCGGCCTGCTCTTTCATAAATAGAAGCAAGATCTGTGTACATATATCCGGGATAACCGCGTCTGCCCGGAACTTCTTTTCTTGCCGCTGATACTTCGCGCAAAGCGTCAGCATAGTTTGTAATGTCGGTAAGGATTACGAGTACATGCATCCCTTTATCAAAAGCGAGATACTCAGCTGCTGTCAAAGCCATTTTTGGAGTTGCTATTCTTTCAATGGCAGGGTCATTTGCAAGATTGGAAAACATAACGGTTCTGTCTATGGCACCGGTTTCACGGAAACTTTCAACAAAATAATTTGATTCCTCAAAAGTTATACCCATTGCGCCGAAAACAACGGCAAACTGTTCATTTGCGCCGAGAACTTTTGCCTGTTTTGCAATCTGAGCGGCCAATTGGGCGTGCGGAAGACCGGATGCAGAAAAAATAGGCAGTTTTTGACCTCTTACGAGAGTGTTAAGACCGTCAATGGCCGACACACCTGTCTGTATAAATTCCTGCGGATAACTTCTCGCAGCGGGATTCATGGGAACACCGTTTACATCGGCACGTTTTTCCGGAATAATCTCCGGACCGCCGTCAATCGGTCTTCCCAAACCGTCAAATACTCTGCCCAGCATATCAAGTGAAAGTCCGAGCTCCATCTGTCTCCCGGAAAACCTTACTTTGCTGTTTTCAAGGTTTATGCCTGTTGACGCCTCAAATAGCTGCACAAGCGCATCTGTTCCGTCAAGCTCAAGAACGCGACATCTTCTTGTTTCACCGTTTGAAAGCTCGATTTCACCGAGTTCATTATATGATACACCGCTAACATCGCGAACAAGCATAAGAGGACCGGATACTTCCTGAATTGTTCTGTATTCTTTCGGCATCAATATTCCTCCCTGCTGTCAATAATTTCTTTGATTTCTTTTTTTATCTCCATACTTATTTTTGTGTACTCGTCTTCTATATCGTTTTCATGAATGTACTTAAATCTGCCGATAGATTCACGAACAGGAACGGAAATAAGATTTTCAATATCCGCGCCCTGTTCAAGGGCGGAAACGGCGCAATCATAATATTCAAGTATAAGTGACATCATAATAAACTGTTTGCGAAGAGAAGTGTAGGTGTCAACCTCGTGAAAAGCAAGCTGATGAAGAAAGTCTTCTCGAATTGATCTTGCGGCTTCCATTTTAAGTCTGTCAGGCGCAGAAAGGGCATCCATACCTACAAGTTTAACTATTTCATCAAGCGCCGCCTCTTCACTTAAAAGTTTCATAAGTCTGGCACGATGAGCAGTCCAGCCGGCATTGACATTTGTATTAAACCACTCACCGAGCGTGTCGGCGTAAAGCGAATAACTGGTAAGCCAGTTGATAGCCGGAAAATGGCGTTTATAAGCAAGAGATGAATCAAGGCCCCAGAAAACTTTAACTATTCTGAGCGTAGCCTGTGAAACAGGTTCTGAAATATCACCGCCCGGAGGGGAAACCGCACCGATAACCGAGAGAGCGCCTGTTCTTCCGTCGGAGCCGAGAGATATAACAGAACCAGCTCTTTCATAAAACTGAGCAAGACGGCTGCCGAGGTATGCAGGGTAACCTTCTTCACCCGGCATTTCTTCAAGACGGCCGCTCATTTCACGAAGCGCTTCGGCCCACCGTGATGTTGAGTCAGCCATAAGCGCTACTGAATAGCCCATATCACGGAAATATTCCGCAATGGTAATACCTGTGTAAACAGACGCTTCACGCGCGGCAACCGGCATATCTGAGGTGTTGGCAATTAAAACAGTGCGTTCCATAAGGGATTTTCCCGTGTGAGGGTCAATCAGTTCAGGAAACTCATTAAGAACATCCGTCATTTCATTTCCGCGTTCGCCGCAACCGATATAAACAACTATATCGGC
>ONON01000017.1 GCA_900319455.1 uncultured Eubacteriales bacterium | reverse complement strand
CGTTTGCAATCCACTGTGAGGCCTTTTCAATATCAACCTTGATTTCGGCGGGCTGTGCTATGGGATTGTAGGTGCCGATTTCTTCAATAAATCTGCCGTCGCGGGGGTATCTTGAATCCGCTACAACAATGCGATAAAAGGGTTTTTTCTTTGCGCCCATACGGCGAAGTCTGATTTTAACTGCCATTTTTTGTTCCTCCAAAAAACAATTTAATGATTAGTATTTATTATGTAACAACCGAGGTTGCATTACATTCCGAAAACGCTTGGGTCTATTCCGTTTGCTCTTGCCATTCTGCGCAGCTTTTTGTTTTTGCCGGCGGAATTAATTTGCTTGAACATCTTTTTCATCTGTTTGTATTGCGAAAGCAGGCGGTTAACATCTTCAATCTGCTGGCCGCAGCCCGCCGCTATGCGTTTTTTTCGCGAGGCGTTGATTATATCGGGATTCCTGCGCTCTTTCGGAGTCATTGAAAGTATGATTGCCTGCATACGGTCGAACTGCTGTTCATCAACCTGCAAATCTTTCACTTTGCTGCCGAGGCCAGGAATCATTCCGAGAATATCCTGAAGAGAGCCCATTTTGCGAATCTGCCTGAACTGCTCCAGCAAATCGTTGAGGTCAAATTTATTTTTCGCCAGCTTTTCCTCAAGCTCCGCGGCGGCTTTGTCATCAATAGCCTGCTCCGCTCTTTCGATAAGTGAAAGAACATCGCCCATACCGAGAATGCGCGAAGCCATTCTGTCGGGATGAAAAACATCAAGGTCGCCGAGTTTTTCGCCTGTGCCCACAAACTTTATAGGCTTGCCTGTTACCGCTCGCGCGGAAAGGGCCGCGCCGCCCCTGGTGTCGCCGTCTGTTTTTGTGAGTATAAGACCGTCTATTCCCAGCGCTTCATCAAACGATGTGGCAACATTTACCGCATCCTGACCTGTCATCGCGTCAACAACAAGCAGTATTTCGTGAGGCTTTACCTCCGCCTTGATGTTCTTGAGCTCATTCATAAGCTCCTCATCAACATGCAAACGGCCTGCCGTGTCAAGAATTACATAATCGTAGCCCTGATCTCTCGCGAGCGAAACCGCCTGTTTAGCTATGCTCACGGGGTTTTCGTTGCCCTGTTCAAAAACCGGAACCCCCGCCTGTTCGCCGACTATCTGCAACTGTTTGATTGCCGCCGGGCGGTAAACGTCACAGGCAACCAGCAGAGGGCGGTGATTTTCTTTTTTGAGCATAAGCGCGAGTTTTGCCGAATGCGTTGTTTTACCGGAGCCCTGAAGGCCGCACATAAGAATTATTGTGGGCGGATGAGCGGCATAGGCAAGGCGTGATTTTGTGCCACCCATAAGGCTGATTAACTCTTCATTGACGATTTTAATTACCATCTGTGAAGGCGTAAGGCTTTCCATAACCTTTTCGCCTATGGCTTTTTCGGTTACCGCGTTTGTGAAATCTTTGGCAACCTTATAGTTAACATCCGCCTCAAGCAGAGCCTTGCGCACCTCGCGCATCGCGGAGCGCACATCAGCCTCGTTAAGGCTTCCTTTGCTTCTGAGAGATTTAAACGCCGATTCAAGCCTTTCTGAGAGACTCTCAAATGCCAAAATATCACCTCCGGAAAAAGTTTAACCTATTCCTCAAGCATTGACATTGCCGCCACTTTTATTCTTACGGAGTAATCATTGATTTCTCTTGAAAGACCGTGGCGCATATTGTATTCGGAAATCAGATTTGAGTATTCAATAATCTCGTTGATTGAAGAACGCATATCTTCAAATCTTTTGGCGATGCCGAGTTTGGATTCCATATCGAAAAGCTGGGTTTCCGCACGTTTTATCGCATCGCGCACACCCTGGCGGGTAATGCCTTCGTTCTCGGCAATCTCAGAGAGTGAAAGATCGTCATTATAGTAGTAATCAAGAAAACTGCGCTGCTTTTCGGTGAGCATATCACCGTAAAAATCAAGCAGAACCGCAATGTCAAGATTTTTTGCCAATTCGTTCACCCTTTCAAAAATCAAGCGTAAATTACCGTTTGGAAACGGATTTACCGCTTTTATGTGTAAAGCAATTAAACTTTACAAGCCCGTATTATACAAGAAAAACCCCTTCGTGTCAAGCATATTTTTTGTTGAAAAATCCGGGATTTTACCACATTTTTTGTGGAAAACAGCGTGGAAAAGTGTAAAACTGTCAACTTACTGTGTTTTTCACCTTTTCAGCCACAAGATATGGAGCTTGTTTTTGATGTAAATTGTGGATAAAAAATTTTTTCAATCATTGCAATTCCGGTAAACAGCGTACAGACAGATAATATACGCCCTCAATGTAAAAGGCTGCCGCTTTCGCGACAGCCTGTTTTGAATTGTAAATTAACCGTTCAATCAGTTGAACACGCCGTTTGCTCTGCCGAGAAGGGCAAGGATTATGTCAAGGAAATGTGTGAAGATCCAGCGGATGCTCTGGAACAATGTAAGCCTGTATGTCTGTTCTTCAACACCGCCGCAATTAGCGCAAGTGCGGGCTTTGGTTCCTTTTCTGAACGGGGTGGCTTCTTTCTTAATCTGCCAGTCACCGTAGCTGTGGCCTGTGTGAAGGTCAAGAATCATACCGCAGGTTGTGCAGACTTTGTCTTCCTCACAGCCGGCTTTCGCTCTGTTGGGAGTGTGGGGCTTGATGGGTATTGTTGCCGGATTTTCAAGAATCTCACCGCAAACGGAGCAGTATGAGCCTGCCGTATGACCCGCGGCGATGCAGGTTGAGTCTTTCTTTGAGATTTCAACTACTTTATGGCCTGTTGCGGGAATGGTTTCCTGAGCAACATTAACAAAACCGCAAACATCACAGTGCTGACCTGCTGTTTTACCGTCCTTTGTGCAGGAAACGGCAACTGCCGCGTCATCAATAAATGTGTGGCCTGTTGCGGTACCGGTTTGAATGTTGGTCTTCTTCTCTCCGCCGCAAACCGTGCAAATCTGCTGAGTATAAGCATCCTCTGTGCAGGTTGCCGCAATTTCTTTAGCCTCACCGTACTGGTGGCCTACCGCGAGAACGGGTGTGTCTTTGTATTCATAGCCGCATACCGAGCAGGTGTGGGTGGTGTAGCCGTCTGTTGTGCAGGTGGCATCCGTTACGGTATCAACAAGCTTATGACCCAATTTATTAACAAATATATCTTTGTATCCGCCGCCGCAAACCTTGCAGGTGTACTGAGTGTAGCCATCCTCCGTGCAGGTGGGGTCAACCACTGTAATTGTGTAGTCGTGAGGAATTGTCACTACAGGCTGGTATGAGTTTTTGTCAATTTCTTCGCAGTTCTGGCACTGAAGAGCCTGAAGGCCTGTTTTGGTGCAAGTGCTTTCCTGAAGAACAACATTCTGCCAGTCATGGCTGATTGACGGAACATAGTCGAAGGTCTTGTTGTATGTGCAGTATTCGCAGGTCTGAAGGGTATAACCCTGTTCTGTGCAGGTGGGTTCTATTACCTCAATAACATAGCTGTGAGAGCCCTTCGCGACATTTGTAGCATTAATGCTCATGCAAACCGGGCACTGCTTAACAAGAGTGCCGCCTACATTGCAGTCAACATCCGTAATAACGGGTTCTGTTACCGGAGTTGTTGTTTCATCAACAACAGGCACATAAACGGGTTCTCCGTTAATATCATACTCAATATTACCGTCTGCATCATATGAAAAATCATATGACTCAACCTTATAATATGTTTCTCCGTCTGAGCCCAAAGCTACAGGAACATACACATCTTTGCCGTCAACTATATCTCTGTAATAGCTCACGGTCTGATATTTGTGACCTGTTGCGGCAATAATCTGGGAGTCAATGGTAACATTCGCAACAAGCTTAATATCTTCCGGCGAAGCTGCGCCGACAGCGGTTGCAACCCATTCGTCGCCCATTTCGTCAAACGCGGCGGTGAGGTAGTCAATAACAAGCTGTTTTGTTACCTTGATGGTCGCGTCATCAGTTGTATCTTCGGCTATAGCGTCCGCGGCTCTGTCCATAATATCTTTTGCAAGGGTTTCATCATCCGTGTTGTCAAACACTATACCCTTCGCGGAAACATTCGCCTGAAGTTTTGCTGAAATGTCACTGCCTTTGGGATCTTTGAGAGTGTAATACTGATTAAGAATATAATCCGCAATATCGTTTGCAAGTGTGTCATCAACCGTGCCGATAAGCGCCTTTACAACCGTGTCGTTGCTTGCTTTGTCAATAGCGGCACCGATTTCGCCGTCACTGTGGTACTGGCAGTTGGGGGTTGTGCATTTCTTTACCATAAGCCCTGTTTCTTCGCAGGTGGGCTCAATGATTGTAATCCATTTTGAAGCTTTGTGGCTGTTGGGGGTTTTGGGAATGCTTTCGGTAACCTTTGTTGTGCCTAAGGTGCCTGTTTCGTCTTCTTTGCAGATGTCTTTACCGCAGATATTACATTTAAAGTAATAAACGCCGTCGTTTACACAGGTGGCCTCAAGGCCTACATATTTTGTGGCTTCCCAAGAGCCTTTGGTGTGAAGGTTGGGGATTTCGGTTGTTTCTTTAACATCACCGCATCTGGAGCAGCGAAGCTCTTTTGTGCCTTTGCCTGTTGAATCCGCCGTGGGGCAAGTGGGATCCTTTGTAACAACCTCTTTGGTATAGTCGTGACCTTTAGCCGCGATTGTTGTTATTTTGTCAACCTCTCCGCATCTGGAGCAAACCTGCTTGTAGATACCGTTTTCGGTGCAGGTTGCTTCTTTTTCAATAACAAGTTTATCAGCGTTGTGACCGAGAGCCTTCACGATACTGTCAGGATCTTTATAATTCAAAGTCGAGCAGTATTTGCAGGTAACCTGTGTGTAGCCATCTTCAGTGCAGGTGGGGTCAAAAACCTTATAAAGTTTAGTGTGTTTGGTCAATTTAACGGTTCTTGTTTCAGTGCAACCCTCATTTGTGCACTTTTCAACAATTTGAGCATTTGCAGATTCGCAACTTACTGAATTCTTATTACCGTCAAATTCCCAATTATGGCCGGTCTTTTTGATCGTTTCGGTGCGTGAGTCATCAAAAGCGCCGCACTTTGTGCAGTAATAAGCTCTGATACCTTCTTCCTGACAGGTTGCAGCTTTTTTGACCTTCATTGTTGTTGACCATGTGTGCGGAACAGTGGTGCTTTCAATTACAGCGCCCGCTTTAATAAAAGCGTCGCAGGTTGCGCAATATGTGTCGCCTGTGTATCCGTCATTTTTGCAATCGGCGGCTTTTTTATGCTTTACAGAGCCGTCGGTATGTTTGTGGTTAATCTGAACAGCAACACCGGTAGCGGGAAATGTGCTGTTATATGCCGCTTCATCTCCGCCGAAAAAGCCGTAAGTGAGCGAAAAGCCCGCAAAAGCGTCTTTGCTGATAGATGTTACGGTTCCGGGAATATAGACTTTTACCGATTTTGTGAAATCTGCAAAAGCGTAATCACCGATTTTTGTAACGCCCTCCTGTATTGTGAGGGTTCTGATGTTCGCGGCATACTTGTGCCACGGTGCGGGAGAATCTTTCGTGTAATCGGCAATGTCTCCCGTAATGACAAGTTCGCCGTCGCTGTAATACTTCCAGTTGCTGCCGCTTGCCACCGGAGCGCCGCCGAAGCTGTCGTTTCTTTCTTCTGCCGCGTTAACGACAAAAGCCGCGTTGAAAAACACGCCGAAGGTCAGCAGAACTGCCATAATCAACGAAAGCGTTTTTTTCAAATGCGAAGTTTTTGTGCTTTTCATTCATCTCTTCCTTTCGGTTTAAATATTTTAAATTAAAATAAACCTTTTGAATTATATCAAAAAGATTTTTGCGCTGTCAAGCGTGAAAAACGCGTAAAAAGTGCCGGAAATCTCTTTATCTGTAAAGGGAAAAAGCCTGCCACCGAGGTTGATACATATTTCTTTTTATGAACAAAAACAGATTTGTTGATTTTTATTTGAGCGTCTGCACAATATGTGGTGGAAAACCGTAAAGACAGATTTTTATTCAAATTTTATGCGTCTGTTCATAATTTCGTCAAATTTGACAAAACCGCGGTTTGATTTTCTGTAATAATTTTGTAATATTTTTTTCCGGATTTTTTGAGATTTCTATCAAAAAAGGCATTGGCTTTTCCGATTTGTAAAAATAATGCTCTTTTTTGCGGGGCACATATATGCTTAACCTGCATTGACCCCAACCTCGTCCCGGTGGCAGAAGTTCAATTGGCGGCCTGACATTCCGAGTGAGATACGAAGTTTCGGGCGCGGAAATCTGTTTTGCCGTTTTGGGGAAGATGATTAATTGCGTATCGGAACGGATTGCCACTGTAGTGCGCGCACTGCCTCGCAATGACATTCAAGGTGAATTTTGTCTCAATTTTTTCGGCGGCATTTGGGAATGCCGCCCTACGGTGGGTGTTATAATCTCGCGGTATATCTGCGGTGTTGACATTTGTTTAAGACCCGCTGTTTTGCGGGCGACAAGGTTGCCGCCCTGCCGGAGCGCCTTTTGTGCTTTTTTAATTAATCATTGAAATAATCAGACTGTTAAGAAAAAACTATAATAATAAATTGCAAAAAACGGGTAACCGTTTTAACCAGTAAACTCATAACATTAAGCCAATTAATACGGGTAATAAGCAATATTATAGGAGACAGTGCGTTATTGACGCCGTTTCCGGAGGCGTAATGCTATTTTGCGTTGAGCAGATTATCATTCTTCGAGGCAATTTCTATTTTTTCTTTCTGAGCAGGGGAACCGGCGTAATAAACATCCGTAAGCCCTCCGCAGGCATAAAATGCCATCTCATCGATTTTTGTGACGCTTTCCGGGATAGTTACACTTTTAAGCCCCGTGCAGCTGCAGAACGCATAACTGCCTATGCTTGTAACGCTGCCGGGAATATTTATACTTGTAAGGCCGTTGCAACCGTGGAACGCGGAAAAGTCTATTTTCGTAACTCCGTCGGGAATGTTTATACTTGTAAGGCCGCTGCAACCTGAGAATGCGGAACTGCCTATACTTGTGACGCTGTTGGGAATTGTTATACCCGTCAGGCCGCTGCAACCTGAGAACGCGGAACTGCCTATACTTGTGACACTGTTGGGAATGTTTATGCTTGTAAGACCGGTACAGTTTAAGAACGCATAACTGCCTATTCTTGTAACGCTGTTTGGAATTGTTATGCTTGTAAGGCCTTTGCAACCTTCGAATGCCATATATCCGATTTTTGTATATGAATCGGGTATTGTGACGCTCTTTAACTGCGCGCATTTGGAAAGAAGATAATCGCCGAATCCGCCGTTAATGCCGCTGACCGTATAGCCGTCAATTGTTCGGGGAAAGTCGATACTCGTAACGCTGAAATCCGTAATTCCGTCGATATAAGCCGTGTTATTGTTATCACCGTCAAGCTCATAGATGAAAATTCCGGATTCATAAAGGGTTACATCAATGTCTCCGCCCGCGTATGCAGTCAGACCGACCGGATTATAAAGCCCGAAAACGCAGGATAAAACCGCGACGGTGAGAACAGCCGAAACCGCCTTTTTAATTAGTTTTTTCATAAAAACACCTCAAAATTAATTTATTTAATATACATTATTATTTTATCAACAAGCACAGCCCGGGGAAAAAGTATAAAAATAAAAGTTTATTTCAACATTTCATATTTCACTTATTCCCCATATACAGTAAGACAGTTCAAAACGATGAAAGGTTAGCGTTTTTATAAAAAATTCTCAAAAAAACGGCAATAAAATATCGGCGTGACCCGAATCACGCCGATGCATTTGATATTTATTGACTTAATCGGTTTTTCGCTGCCGAAAGAAAACCTGTTTGAAAGTGTTTAGCGGAAAAACCGTCCTGCGGATATGTCGATATTCCCGGTGCGCGGTAAATGCGCGCATCGATCGCGACGCCGGTTTATTTTCTCTTTTTCATTTTCTTTTGCGCTTCATAGCGTTCTTTGTCAATCCGGCGTTCGGCGGCGAGCCTCTCCTGCTCCTCACGCTCCGCGGCGTGGCGGGCCCGGCGCTCGGCTACGGTTTTTTCATAATCGGCGGTTATTTCATCAAGGTTGCAATAGCCGTCATAAAGCTCCAGTGTTCTTATTGCCGAAAGGTATGGCGCGGCATAAGATGAATAAATATTTTGCTCCCTGTTCGCTTCTTTCATTGCCAGGCGGCGGAGTTTTGCGTTTTGCTTTGTGTCATCCGGCATATTGTAGGCTCTGTCCGCCTTTTCGGGGTCGTATGTAATTACGCCGTCGGGATAGCTTTGCGCGGCAAGGCGTTTTGAGCTTTCAAGCTGTTTCGCGTTTTTTATCTCCTGTCTGCGCCACATCCGCTCCTCTTTGATGTCGGATTCCGGCAGGCTCTCGGCAAATGAGATTATCTGCCGGGCATTGTCATAAAAATGCTCCGCGCCGCCGGCGACAATCATTTTGCAAAGCTCATACTGCTTTTTGCCGAACTCTGTTGTGAAGCGGTTGAGCTCACGCATAACGAACCGGGCGATTTCAATCTCCTCATTATGTGTTCTCGCGTCTTCTATTGCCTGCTTTGCCGATTTGATTGCCTCAAGGCGCTTCTCTTTTTCTTCGGGAGTGTTCGCGGGCAGAGCCCTCGCCGCCGTAACGGAAGAATGGTGAGGCACTTCAACTTTTTGCTCATTAAAGTATTTTTTTGCCTTCATTATCGCTTCGCAACCTTCAATGTAGCTTGCCTCATCGCGTTTGCCGGATTTGCGATCCTCAATGAGAGTACGGATTCGGATAACTCTTATCATTGATTTCTGACCGGTTTCCGATATGTCATAGGCAAACCAGGGCAAAACATCAACGGCGGCGCCCACTATTGAGATTTTGAGGAGGGTGTCCATAAGGCTGTAAAGCACACAGCCGGGGTTGAGAGTCTGCTGTGAAAGCGGCTTTGTTTCATCATAGTTTTTATAAACATCCAACACGGAATAATCATTACCGTCAAAGCCCTTGCGGCGGTAAACCCAGGGAATAAACAAACCGGTAACCGCTCCGATCACTCCGCCGGCGTAGCTCTGAACAAAGCCGAACGCTCCGTCTATTCTCTCACCGATAAGATACTGCTGGTTGTCGCGCATATCCGATTCAATCGCGGAGTCAATTACATTGCCGGTGTCAATGAACCTGTCAATGGTGTAAACAATGAAAAGCCCTACAGCGGCAAACGGGGTTTTATAAAACAGAAAATATGACGCGATAAGGAATATCTGCGCGGTGTTTTTGAAAATTTTGATTTTTCTTTTGCCGAATTTTTTGATGAACCAGGGTGAAAACAGCATACCCCAGAAATTCGCGTTATATGAAATGGTGTTAAGCAAGCCGTAGGTTGTGCTTTTCATAATATGCGCGCGGTAAACCATCCAGTCCCAGATATTGCCCTTTGCGCCCTCTAAAAAATCATTCCAGCCGTCTGCGCATTTTATCCAGAAAATCTTGTTGCCCGCGACAGCTCGCATAGAGTTTGAAAAACTCATTTTTGTAATTCTGCTCTTTGGCAAAACAAGACGCTCTCTTGTGCCGAAATAGGCAAGCAGAACAATCGGCATAAGCAGGGCAACCGGGGTGTAGGTGCCCCTGAAATAGCGCATATTGTATTTGTCGCCGTTGTCGCACAGAACATCAACCATAAGAGGGTAGTAAATGTTATTAATTGTATAGCCCATTGAATATATAATGCTTGTTATTGCCATAATTTTTGTGCGCTCCTGGGTGTTCGGAGTAATAACATGCACAAGGTTGGTAACACCGGTATTCACCCAGCCCTGCACATAGCCCTGAATCTGCCCCAT
>ONON01000076.1 GCA_900319455.1 uncultured Eubacteriales bacterium | reverse complement strand
GGCGGCTCCTCTGGAGGGCTGATTGCCACCTCGCGCATAGCGGACTGCTCGCCGTGACCGTCAATCATTTTGACCTCAACGCTTTTCCCGTCGCCGATGCCGTCTTTGAAATTTATTCGGACTTCTATTGTAAACTGCCCTGTTCTGACAAGCGGCACATATTTGAAATCCAGCTTATTTTTGTCATATCCGCCGTAATCCGTTCCCGTAAGATCGGCTTTGAGAGTTTCGCCGTCAACGGTTATCAGAACACCCGCGTCTTTATTGTTTTTAAGTTCTTCTCTGTTTTCGTCAACATCATCACATTTTGCGCTGAAAAGTATGTAACAAAGCGTTTTTTCGGTTTTGATAAATGCCTGCGCCAAAGTAATATTGTTGCCGCTGTCAGCTTTTGTTTTGAACAGGGTCTGATATTCGTTTGTGTTGTATTCGCCGTTTTCATTTGTGCCGTCAAGCTTTATCGCGTAGGCCGGCGAAAAAGCCAGCAATATAACTGCAAGCGCCGACAGAAAGGCTGTTGTTTTTATTCTCAAATTTCTCATAAGTTTTACTGAATATAACAAAATCCGTCATCCGGAAGGCTTCCGCCCGCGCTTTCGGGGTCAGCGCTGTAAAGCGCCGAAATGTTAAGGTTGACAAGCGTTCTCATCTCTTTGCCCGTAATGCAGACAGCTCCGCAATCGGATATTGATGTTTCCGCCAAGGCGGCGTCGTTATAAAAATTGTTTTTTACAAGAATCTCCGCCGCGCGTGTTGCGTTATCCTCACTGAAAAACGCCGTTGCCGTTCTGACATCGTCAATTAATTTTTCAACCTCGTCGGGGTTGTTGTTGATGAAATCTCTTGTTGCGACAACACAACTGCCCACGGCCCGCATTTCCTCGTCGGAGAGCGCCGACCACTCTTCGCTGAGATTGAGCACGGTTTTAAAATCCGTCGCGGCGAGCACTTTTGAGGTGTAAGGCTCCGTCAGAACAACTGTCTGCGCGGTGCCGTTGAGGGCGGCTGACATTACACTGACCTCATCGGCAAGGTAAGTAATCTGTAAATCATTGCCTGTTTCAAGATTGTTCTCATCAAGCACAGCGGCAAGCATATAATCAGTCTGACCGCCTTCGTTTGCGATATATATGTTTTCATTAATAAGATCCTTAGCGGATTTTATTTTGTTTTTTGATAAAATACAAACCCCGTCGAGCGTATTTACGCAAAGAATCTGCGCGCCTCCGCCTGTAGAGTTGTAAAGCTCCGCCGCCTGCGTAAGTGTGCAAACGGCAAACGCGGCTTTGCCGTTTTTCAGAAGAGCCGCCGTATCTGTTGAAACCCCGGTGAAATTAACAACATAATCATCGGAGAGTTTTTCATTAAAATAAGCAAAAGCCAAACCCGTATTATCCGTGTGACAGGCAACGGTGATTTCAGGCTCACTGTTTTGCGTAAGAACAGACAAATCAAATGAGCCGTCTGTCTTTTGAACTTTGCAGGACGAAACGCCGAAAAGAAAAACGGCGCACAGGATTAACGCAAACAGCCTTTTCATAAAACCCCTCTCCCGGTTACAGTTTAAAATATGTAATTATTTTAATATTATTTTGTTGTTTAGTCAATTACTTATATAATTATAAACTATATTATCTTAAAAAAACTGCGCTGCGCCTGTCTATGGTTTCACTGCCGCGAAAACATAGGCGTTGAAAGATACCTGTCACCCGAATCGGGAAGAAGAACAACAATATTTTTGCCCTTGTTTTCATCTCTGCCGGCGAGAATTGCCCCCGCCTTTAAAGCCGCTCCCGATGAAATTCCTACCAGCATACCTTCGGTAACGGCAAAGCGTTTACCCTCCTCAAAAGCGTCCTCATCCTCTATAGCAATTACCTCATCATATATACTTGTGTTGAGCACCTGCGGCACAAAGCCTCCTCCTATGCCCTGTATGCCGTGAGCGCCCGCCCTGCCCTGGGACAAAACCGGGCTTTTTGCCGGTTCAACCGCTATGACCTTTATATCGGGGTTTTGTGATTTCAGGTATTCGCCGACACCTGTAAGTGTTCCTCCGGTGCCTACGCCGGCAACGAAAATGTCAACCTTGCCACCGGTTTGGCGGTGGATTTCGGGACCGGTTGTTTTAAAATGAATATCCGGGTTGGCGGGATTGTCAAACTGCCCGAGAATAACCGCCCCTGCTGTTTCGGCTTTGAGCTCCTGTGCTTTTTCAATCGCGCCCTTCATACCCTTTGCGCCCTCGGTCAGAACTATTTCGGCACCGTATGCTTTCAGCAGATTTATTCTTTCAACACTCATTGTGTCGGGCATTGTCAGTATGATTTTATACCCCTTAACCGCCGCTACACATGCAAGACCTATGCCAGTGTTGCCGCTTGTGGGCTCAATTATTGAAGCGCCTTTTTTCAATATACCTTTTTGTTCGGCGTCTTCTATCATTGAAAGAGCCGTTCTGTCTTTAACAGAGCCCGCGGGATTAAGATATTCCAGTTTAGCGAAAAGGCGCACATCTTTAACTCCGGCGGAATGTGAATAACGGGATATTTCAACAAGCGGTGTGTCACCGATAAGTTCCAGCGCGCTCTTTTTTATATT
>ONON01000010.1 GCA_900319455.1 uncultured Eubacteriales bacterium | reverse complement strand
GAAGAGCACCACAGAGAAAAAGCTTGTTGGTAAATATGTCATCTCTTGAAGCCATATAAATCTGTCCTTTCTGTTATTGCTCTTCTGAATTAATACTCGTCATCCCAGTTGTCGTCTTCTTCAAAGTCTTTCTTCATGACCTCGCGAACGGCGGCGATGATGCCGTTTGCGTCTATGCCGGCGTCAGCCATAATATCTTCCTGAAGGCCTATCATGGCAAAGCCCTGATGGCCGAGCATCTTGAAAGCGCAGGCCTTGCCGCTGTCAACAACAACTTCGGAAACAGCCGAGCCGAGACCGCCGGTAACAAGGTGATCCTCAACGGTGATAATTCTTCTTGTTTCAAGAACCGCCTTTAAAATCGCCTCTTTGTCAATGGGTTTGATTGTGTGCATATTAAGAACACGCACGCTCAGACCGTCGGCGTTTGAAAGGAACTCAGCCGCTTTCTTTGCCTGAGCAACGCAGGAGCCGCAGGCGATAACGGTGATGTCGGTGCCTTCGTTGACGGTAACCGCTTTGCCTACCTCAAAGCCGTAATCCATTGTGGTGTTGAGAACAAGGTCAAAGCCGCGGTTTATTCTGATGTAGAACGGGCCTTCTGTCGCGTAAGCGGCATTTACCGCGTTGGCGGTTTCAACGCCGTCGGCGGGAACAATAACCGTAAGATTGGGCATAGCTCTTGTGATTGCTATGTCAGTAATGGCGTGGTGTGTTGAGCCCGCCTGGCCGAATGATGTGCCCGAGTGAGTGGCAACGATTTTAACATTTGCCTTCTGGTAGCATATATCGGTGTGAAGCTGGTCGCACGCTCTCATTGAGCAAAAAGCGGAGAAGCCCGAAACAAAGGGAATCATTCCGGCTTTTGCCATACCGGCGGCAACGCCCATCATATCCTGTTCGGCAATACCCACGTTGATAACTCTTTCGGGGCAGACTTTAAGAACATCGCCTAATTTTGTTGATTTTGCAAGGTCAGCCGTAATGGCAACAACCTTGGGGTCGTTAAGCATAATATCGGCAATGGCTTTGCCGTAAATCTCCGCGGTTGCAACCTCGGTCTGATCTATCGCGTTATATACAAATCCGCCTGCCATTATTATTCGCCCTCCTTTTCCGCGCGCTCAACGCGTTTTGCGTAATAAGCGTCAAGGTCTTTTTTATACTGTTCAAATGTCGGGTCGTCAATAGCCATATAATGGCAGTGGTAGTCGCCCGCGACGGGCAGACCCGCGCCCTTCTGCGTGTCCATAAGAATGCAGGTGGGGTTGCATTTTTCTTTTGATCTCTCGATGGCAATATCCGTAGCATCGCAGAGTTCTTTGATATTGTTGCCGTCAATGCAGATTGTGTTGAAGCCGAAAGCCGTGAGTTTATCCGCCAAAGGTTCGAGCTTCATAACATCTTCCGTGTTGCCGTCTATCATACAGTGGTTTCTGTCAATATAAACTATGCAGTTGGAAAGCTGATAATGATTCATTGTCATAAAGCCTTCCCAGTTGGAGCCCTCACCGAGTTCGCCGTCGCCGGTGACCACATAGGTGAGAAAATCCTTGCCCTGAAGTCTCGCCGCGAGAGCAGTGCCCGCGGCTATTGAAGCGCCGTGGCCGAGTGAGCCGGTTGAGGCGTCAACGCCGACAACCTTGTTTGAGTCAAGGTGCATACCCATTTTTGAGCCGGAAAGGTTAAAGGTTTTGAGCATTTCGGGGTCATTAAAGCCTTTGTCGCAAAGCACGGGAGCGTAAGCTATTGCCGCGTGGCCTTTTGAAAGAATGAACCTGTCTCTGTCTTCCCACTTGGGGTCGTCAACCTTTATGTTGAGGTATTTGTAATACAGCACGGTGAGAAGATCCAGAACGGACATACCGCCGCCGAGGTGGCCGCTGCCTGCCCATACCGTGGTTTGAAGAGTAAGGTGACGGAGCTCGTTCGCCTTCTTTTCAAGAGCAAGCCATTCCTGTTTTGATAATGCCATAGGGGGTTGCCTCCTTAAAAGTTATTAATATAATGCAGGCAGCCGGTTAAGACTGCCTGTTCAATTCAGCGGAGTTCGGGGTGATTTTTGCGAAGAACGTTGAACGCCTCCTCGGCGATGTCAACGGTCTGCTTGATGTCGTCATCGGTAAGCGACGCGTTCATAAAGTGGTTGTGGTGGTTGGTGAAGAAAATGCCTCTCTTTACGCATTCCGCGATCCATTCCTGGTGAAGCATAAGCGAATCATCATCATGAAGCATAAGGTAGAACAGCGCGGGCTCGCCGGAAACGGTGAGATGGAAGCCGTTGTTTGAAGCGGCGGCTTTAAGGCCGTCTGCGAGCTGTATGCCCTGCTCACGGAACTGTTTGGGCGTGTTGAGCTTTTTCATTTTGTTTATGCAGGCGATACCGGCGGCGAAGGGAACAGCGCTCATCCAGTATGAACCCGTGTATGAAAGCGAGCTCGCGGCGTCTTTGAGCCAGTCTTTGCCGCAGAAAGCGGAAACATTCCAGCCGTTGGCGAGCGCTTTGCAGAAGCAGATAATATCCGCCTCAAAGCCGTAGTAATGGTCTGAGCCGGCAAGGTCAAGACGGAAGCCGGCGCGAACATCGTCTATAATAAGAACAATGCCTTCTTTTGTGCAAAGGTCGCGCACCTTCTGCCAGTAGCCCTCGGCGGGAAGAACATTGTCAAAGAAGTTGCCGTGAAGGTAGGGCATAGCGATAAACGCGGCGATTTCGCCCTTGTTCTCCTCAACAACCTTTTGGAAACCTTCAAAATCGTTCCAGTCAACATAGATGTTGTTGCAAACATCCTCGGGGATGATGCCGGGGTAGTCAATCTTCTGGCACCACGCGGAAACGCCGTGATAATAGCCTTTAACAAAGATTATCTTTTTGCGGTGGGTTGCCGCTCTGGCTGTGAGTATGGCGCCTGATGTTGCGTCGTTGCCGTTTTTTGCCATAAACGCCCAGTCCGCGCTCGCTACGGTGTCAACAAGCAGCTCCGCGAACTCCACTATTTTGGTGGAAGGGCAGGTAACGCAGTTTTCGATTTTAGCCTGCTCCATAGCGGCGGCGTCAACATCCGGGTCGTTATAACCGAGAACATTGGGGCCGTAGGCGCACATATAGTCTATGAATTTGTTGCCGTCAAGGTCCCAGAAATATGAGCCCTGAGCCTTCTGGCTGAAAAACGGGAATGCCGTTGTGGGAATATAGCAGCCTTCCGCGGGGCCCTGATGGCCGTAAAGACCTGAAGGGATAACCTTTGTTGCTCTTTCGAACATTTCGACATTCTTTTCGTATGTGTTTATTTTTGTTGCTTTTTTAGTTGCCATTGACGTTGCCTCCCTTATGCAAGATAAACAGCTACTCTGTCGAGCAATCTGTTAAGGTTGTCGAGCATTGAAATCATACCCTGCATCGCGATATAGCCCTTGCCTATGCAGGCAACGGCGTTTACATTGCCGTCAAAGAGGTCGCGCGCGAGTTTAATATTTTGGAATTCCATCTTTGCTCTGTAATTGTCACAGCCGCATTTAACGGTGACAAGCCTGTGATCTTTGCAGCGGATTGTAACCGCGGGGCCGTCTTTTATGCTGAACAGAATGTTGCCGTCAACAATGTTGCCCGCGGTGAATTTGCCGATTTCATCGTTGTTCGCAATCTGTGAAATGGCAACGCCGATAACTCCGAGCATAACCTGTGTGCTGATGTTGAAGAAATCCTCATCCTCAAGGTCAGCGGGGTCGGGGCGGAGGTATTTGTTAAGAAGGTCCGTAAGAGCGGTAAAATCCTTGAGAAGGAAACCGATGTGTGTAAAGCCCTTTGAGGGGATGGGGGTTGTGGTGCCGTCAATAAGGCCGTTGAATTTTTCGCAGGAACCGAACGGAAGCTTTACATCAACTTTTTTGCAGCCCTGATCCATTCTGCATTTGCCGTTTTTGAAAGTGAGGGTAGCGCTGGGGCCGCCTTTTACCTCAAAGCCTATTTTAATGGGCTTTTTGTTTGTGAGAAGGGAGGGAGCCTCCGGTGCAAGCTCACAAAGGTTCTCAAGTGCGCCCAGGATGGCATACATATTGATGTATGCGAGGGTTTTCTGATCAATCAACTGAAATTCCTCCTTAGTCTTTTTTGAATATTGCCTCCTGTTTTGCTTTGCAAGAATATTCAATTTATCTTATCAAAATAATTATTAAATGTCAATAACGGAACATTGTCTTTTAGTAAAAATATTGTTAATTTTCAACATAAATGCAAAAACGGCGGAATGTTCCGAACAATCCGCCGTGAAAATGTTCTTTTTCGGTGTTATCTCATTGACGCTATTGCCACCGTAACCACACTGAGAACGAGCAGGGCTACAAGAACTATTGCGATAATTCTGACTGCCAAAGAGCGTTTTTTGTTCAAAATATTCCCCTCCGTTTTTTCTTCTGCTCTATTTTACGCCGTTTCGCGCTTTATGTCAATAAACATATTTAATTTATTGTAATAATAAAATTTTTATGGTAGAATAAGTTACATTATATATTGGAGGAGACTGTTATGCAAAACATAAATCTGCCACCCGTGATTAATGACGGAAAATTCGACCGTGAAAAAACGGCGGAAATGCTGTGGAAATATGAATACGGAGAGCCGCTGCCCATGCCCGAAAAAACGGAGTTTGAACAGATTGACCGCGTTGACAGGTTCTGCGCGGGCAAAGCGGAATACACAACCGTCAAGGCAACTGTAACGGTAAACGGCAGGCAGGCGTCATTCCCCCTGCGTGTGTGCAGGCCCTCCGCACCCGGAAAATACCCGACGGCGGTGTTTCTCAATTTCCGCCCGGATGTGCCCGACAAATACCTGCCCGCGGAGGAAATAATTGACAGAGGCATTGCCTTCATTTCAATTTACTACCGTGATGTCGCGGGTGACGACGACGATTTTGAGAGCGGAATCGCTTGGCTTTTCAACATTGACAGAAGCTCTCCGACGGCTCCGGGCAAAATAATGCTGTGGGCTCTTGCCGCGAGATGCGCCGCGAATTACGCCGAAACCTGCGGCTTTGCGGATATGAACAATCTTGCCGTGGCGGGCCATTCAAGGCTGGGCAAAACCGCCCTTGTGACGGGAGCGCTTGACAGCAGGTTCAAATTCATCTACTCAAACAATGCCGGCTGCTCCGGCGACGCGCTTTTCAGGGGCAAAGAGAGCAGAAGCGAACACATAGCGGATATTACAAAGAACTTCCCCTTCTGGTTCTGCCCCGCTTTCAAAGAATTTGCCGGCAGAGACGACGAAATTCCGTTTGACCAGCATTTTCTTCTTGCCCTCAGCGCTGACAGAAACATCTACATAACCTCCTCCATGCAGGATATCTGGGCCAACCCTCAGGCTCAGCTTGCCTGCTGCGTTGCCGCCTCGCCGGTGTGCGGGATTTACGGCAGAACGGGGCTTGATGAGAGCGAAATAAAAGAGATGCCGTTTTTCACTCATTCGGGCAGTATAGGCTACCACGCCAGGCCGGGAACTCACTATATGAGCAGGTATGACTGGAACCTGTTTATCGACTACCTTTTAAAACACAAAAATGCTTAAAAAGAACGATATTGTAAAGCTTGACATTGAAAACTGCACCCTTCAGGGCAGCGGTGTGGGCAGGTATGACGGCCTTGCCGTTTTTGTGCCGATGACGGCCCGGGGCGATGAGATTGAGGCGCACATTTTAAAAGTCAAGTCCAACTGCGCGTTCGCCAAGGTTCATTCGGTCATAAAGCCCTCCCCCGACAGAACGGAGCCGGACTGCTCCGCCTACGCAAAATGCGGCGGGTGCGCGTTTCGCCACATTGATTATGAAGCGGAGCTGAAAATCAAGCAGCGGTTTGTTGTTGATTGTTTTAAAAGGATAGGCGACATTGACATTGAGCCCGAACCGATAATCGCCGCGGCCGGCAGATCCGGTTACCGCAACAAGGCTCAGTTCCCCGTTGAGAAATCGGAAAACGGGCTTAAAATCGGTTTTTTCTCGCCGCACAGTCACAGGGTTGTTGAGTGCAGAAACTGCCCGCTTCAGCCCGCGGAGTTTGAAAACATACTTAACGCGTTTGAGCAATATGCCGTTAAAAACAATATAACCGTTTATGATGAAACGGCTCACAGCGGTCTGCTCAGGCATATCTGCGTGCGCAAAGCCGCCGCCACGGGCGAAACAATGGTATGCGCCGTAATAAACGGCGGCGCCCTGCCCCGTGAGGATGAGCTTGTTGAAACTCTGACCCGGTGCGACAGTTCAATAAAAAGTATTGTAATTAATATCAATAAAGAAAAAACAAATGTCATTTTCGGCAAAACCTGCCGCAATCTTTACGGCGGCGGATATATTGAGGATGTTCTGTGCGGCTGCAGGTTCAGAATATCCATGCTCTCATTTTATCAGGTAAACCCCGCCCAGGCGGAAAAGCTTTATGACAAAGCCGCTCAATACGCGGGCTTAAGCGGAAAAGAAACCGTGCTCGACCTTTATTGCGGAACAGGCACAATAGGGCTTACAATGGCAAAAAAGGCAAAAGAGACAATCGGAGTTGAGATAGTTCCGCAAGCCGTTGAAGATGCGAAGGTCAACGCCCTGCTCAACAGCGCCGTAAACGCCCGGTTTATCTGCGCGGACGCCTCGGAGGCGGCGGAAAAGCTTGAAAAAGACGGCGTTAAACCCGATGTTGTTATTCTTGACCCGCCGAGAAAGGGCTGCAGCGCCGATGTTCTTGACACCGCGGCGAGAATGAACCCGGGAAAAATTGTCTATATCTCCTGCGACCCGGCAACGCTCGCGAGGGATTGCGCCGTTCTCGAAAAGCTCGGTTACAAAGTCGGCGCCGTCTGCCCCGTGGATATGTTCCCCGCCTGCGGGCACGTCGAGACAGTCGTTCGACTGTCTCGAAGCGATATGAATTCCTGACGGAATTCGCGATATATCCCGATGGGATGCGATATGCCTGCGGCGCGATATGTCCTG
>ONON01000093.1 GCA_900319455.1 uncultured Eubacteriales bacterium | reverse complement strand
CGACATTGACGCCGTTATTATAGCAACGCCCATGCAGTGCCATGTGCCTCAGGCGATAGCCGCCCTTGAGGCGGGCAAGCATGTTATGAGCGAGGTTACGGCAGGCGTTTCGATGGATGAGCTGTTCTGGCTTTGCGAAAGCGTTGAAAAATACAACAAAATTTATATGTATGCCGAAAATTACATTTTTGACCCGAGAGTTCAGCAGGTGCGCAAAATGGTTGAGGCGGGGCTTTTCGGCGAGCCCTACTACGCAGAGGGTATGTACCTTCACAACATAGGCGACCTTTTTGTTTACCCCAACGGCAAAACCTCATGGCGCTCCTACTGGCAGTGCGGCATAAGGGGCAATTTCTATCCGACGCACAGCATAGGCCCCGTTATGCAGTGGTTCCCGGGCGACAGAATAACGGAGGTTTCCACCTTCTCGCCGGGCGTATATAATACCCTCGGCTTAAAGCAGGACAGCGGCACAACCTCCATGTGCCGCACGGCAAAGGGCAAACTGCTCAACATAAGAGTTGACTGTATGTCGCCGCGCCCTCACAATATGGATTTCTACCATCTTCAGGGCACAAAAGGCTGTTTTAACTCAAAATCGCACAGCGATGACATTGACAGGGTTTCGTTCATCGATGAACAAAACGGCAGCCCCCTTCACAATATGAAATGGAAAAAGCTTGAGGAATACGAAATGTATATTCCCGACAGATACAGAAATGCCACCGAAGAGCAGAAAAACGCGGGGCATAACGGCGGAGATTTCTTTATTGTTGAAGATTTTATAAACGCGATAAGAGAGAACAGGCAGCCCGAGCTTGATGTTTACAAGGGCTGTGAGTGGACTGCCGTAGGTCTTCTTTCGGCACTCTCGGTTACAAACGGCGGCAGAACAATGCAGGTGCCGGATTTTCGCAGGAATATGCCGCTTGATGAAAAGAAAATCACACTGTAAGGGGAACTTTAAAATATGATTAAAGTCGGAATCGCGGGCACCAGAGGGCTCTCAACCCTTATGGGGCTTAACAGCATTGAGGATGTTAAAATAACCGCTATGTGCGACCTTGACGAGGGGCATCTTAAAACCGCGGCAGACAGAATAGGCGGAGATGTAAAGACCTTCCGTGTGTTTGACGATATGCTTGAAAAAGCCGACATTGACGCCGTTATTATAGCAACGCCCATGCAGTGCCATGTGCCTCAGGCGATAGCCGCCCTTGAGGCGGGCAAACATGTTATGAGCGAGGTTACGGCGGGCGTTACAATGGATGAACTGTTCTGGCTTTGCGAAAGCGTTGAAAAATACAACAAAATTTATATGTTTGCCGAAAATGTTGTTTTCGACCCGAGAATTCAGCAGGTTAAAAAAATGGTTGAGGCGGGTCTTTTCGGCGAGCCTTATTACGCGGAGGGAATGTACCTGCACAACATAGCGGACCTGTTTGTTTACCCCAACGGCAAAACCTCATGGCGCTCCTATTGGCAGTGCGGAACAAGGGGTGCTTTCTACCCGACGCACAGCTTGGGCCCCGTTATGCAGTGGTTCACCGGTGACAGAGTTGCGGAGGTTTCCGCCTTTTCGCCGGGAGTTTACAACACTCTCGGATTAAAGCAGGACAGCGGCACAACCGTAATGTGTACAACCGCCGCCGGCAAACTCATTACCGTCAGGGTTGACTGTATGTCACCGCGCCCGCACAACACGGATTATTTTCACCTTCAGGGCACAAAAGGGTGCTTCAGCTCCAAAACCCATCCCGATGATTACAACCGTGTTTCGTTCATTGATGAAGAAAACGGCAGCCCCCTTCACAATATGAAGTGGCAAAGGCTTGATGAATATGATATGTATCTGCCGGACAGATACAAAAACGCCACTGAGGAGCAGATAAGCGCGGGGCACAACGGCAGCGATTTCTTTATTGTTGAAGATTTTATAAAAGCCGTTCGTGAGAACAGGCAGCCCGACCTCGATGTTTACACCGGCTGTGAATGGACCGCTGTGGGTCTGCTTTCGGCGCTCTCGGTCACAAACGGCGGCAGAAAAATGCAGGTGCCTCATTTCCGCAAAAATATGCCGCTTGATGAAAAGAAAATCAACCTTTGATTTTTCAAGAAAGGAATAAATAAAATGAATATCAGAAGAATTTTATCTGTTCTGCTCTGCGTTCTTATGCTGTTCGGCAGCGCCGCTCCCACGGTGTTCGCGGATGAACAGCCCGCCTGTGAAATCACGGCGCAAACGCAGGCGATTGATGAGTCGCTTCAACCGACGCAAACCGCCGCGGATGAGAGTGAAGACGCGCTCAACTATGTTCTGCTCGGCGACTCAATAGCGAAAGGCTCCGGCATTGTAAACTCCGAAGAAGCCTGCTACGGCAGAATAATCGCCGACACAAACGGCTACAACTTTGTGAATTACGGCGTTGACGGCCTTAAAAGCGGCGAACTGCTTTCAATGCTTAAAAGAAATGATGTGCTTGAAAGCGTAAAAAACGCCGATATTGTTAACATCACAATAGGCGGCAACAATTTTCTGCACGGCAACATTCCCCTGCTTCTTCTTGGTGTTCTGCTTCACATCGACTCCGTGCTTGATGATGTGCTTGACCCTTACTATGAGGATCTTTGCCGGATTATCGGAACCGTTCACGAGGCAAACCCCGACGCTGTTATTCTTATGCAAACACTTTATAACCCGTCAACGGGGTTGTTGAGACCTGTTTTGCAGTACGGCTCCGACAAGCTTAACGAGCGCATTTTCAAATATGATAAAGAGCATCCCGGCGTTATAACAATAGTAGATATTGCCGCGAAACTCAACGGCAAAGGCTATTGCTTCGCCTTCATCCACCCAACCGCGAGGGGAAATGTTGAAATAGCGAAAATTCTGCTTAAAGTTCTTTATGATATGGGGCTCGGCAAAAGCACCGAGCCGGTAATCAAAACAATGGGAATAAACACCATTGAGCTTATTCCGGCATACCTGTTCAACCCTCTCAAACTAATTCCCTTCATATAATCACTTGTGTGTTCGGCTCTTCAAGTCAGGCAAATTTGTGAAGGGGTCTTAAAAATGCGGTAATTGCGGCAAATACACTTAAAAAAAGGAAACAAAAAATGAAAACCAGCAAAAAAATCACAGCAATAATCTTGTGCCTCGCAATGATTGCCGGCACTCTTTCGGTAAGTGCCTCATCGGTAGGCTATGATGAGGGCAGAGACGCCCTGAGAAGCAAATTTAAAAGCGGCGAAGGCCCGGAAATTCTGGGCGTGGATATTGATTACAGTTATTTCTGCCCGGAGAGCGAAAACCCCTGCCCTCTTATTGTATATATGAACGGCGCGGGCAACGGCACCTACAAAGGCAAAGAACTTGAGGGCACCGATATATGCTTTTGGACAAGCGATGAGTTTCAGGCAAAGGCGGTTAACGCGGACGGTATGTATGTTATGATTCTG
>ONON01000036.1 GCA_900319455.1 uncultured Eubacteriales bacterium | reverse complement strand
TATTGAGCCGTACATCTCGGGGCGATTGCAGGGTTTTCTATTGAGCCTTCAAAGGCAACCTCACCGTTTTTCTCAACGCTCCACTCAATATACAAATCGGAAAAATCAGTGAAAAAGCGTTTGTTGAACACCGTGATTTTTCCATCCTCATAAGTTATTTCAAAAGGCTGATAGACCTTTTTCATATCATAGTAGCCGGGGCGCTCGCTTCTGTCGGGATAAACAAGGCCGTCGAGGCAGCAGATACCATCATTGGGATAATCGCCGAAATCACCGCCGTAGCGGTATTTCGGATTTTCTTTTGTTCCCGTGTTTACGGCGTGGTCTCCGTATTCCCAGACGCAGCCGCCGAAGTATTTATCGTTTTCTTCAAAGCCTTGCCAGTGTTTCGCTATCTCACCGGTGCTCATACTGTCCACATATTCGCAATAGAAAAACGGCTTTTTGAGTCTGCTGTTGTCAAGGTATTCTTTAAGATAATCAATCGACGCGTACATACGGCTCTCGACATCGGAAATGTCGGTGAAATCTTTGCCCAGCCTCTCCTGATACTCAAGCCTCGCGTTTTCATAATGGATAACAGCGTCTTTTCTTCTTGAGCGGATATACTGAGCCATTTTGCGGTGGTTTTCACCGCACCCCGATTCATTGCCGAGCGACCACATAATAACGCAGGCGTGGTTTTTATCGCGCTCAAAGAGCAGCTTTGCTCTGTCAACACAGGCTTCCTCATACTCGGGGCTGTCGGTAAGGTGTGACCAGTAATCCCAATACCAGTCTCCGAAATTGTAGCCCATACCGTGAGTTTCGAGATCCGCTTCATCAACCACCATAAAGCCGAGTCTGTCGCACATTTCAAGAAAACGCGGATCGTTCGGATAGTGCGATGTTCTGATTGTGTTGACATTTGCGCGTTTGAGGCTGTAAAGCTCCGAGAGCATCTGCTCCGGCGTTACCCAATAGCCGGTTTCCGGGTTGAAATCGTGGCGGTTTATCCCTTTTGCCTTGACTTTTTTGCCGTTGAGCAAAACAGCGCTGTTTTTTATTTCAAAGCGTTTAAATCCGACCGGCAAGCATATATACTCACTGCCGGAATGAATATAAAGACTGTAAAGGCAAGGCGTTTCATAATTCCAGAGTTCGGGGTTTTCAAAAGATATATCAATCAAATTGTCGCCTTCGCAGACTGTTTCACCCCGGGGAGAAACAAGTTTGAAGTCAAAACTGTCAACGCCTCTTATTTCAGCTTTGAGCCGCGCGGATTTCAGACTTTCGGCAACGGTTGCCCGAAGGTCAATGTCTTTTATGTGCCGCTCGTCTCTTTCGGTGATATAAACCTCGCGGAAAATGCCCGAAAGGCGGAAAAAATCCTGATCCTCAAAATATGAGCCGTCGCAATGTTTGACCGCGAGCACCTCAAAAGTGTTTTGGCCGTTTTTGAGATATTTCGATATTTCAATAACCGAGGAAGCGTGGCTCACCTGACTGTAAGCGGCAAAAAAGCCGTTCACCCAAAGATAAAAGCAGGATGAGACACCCTCAAAATTCATGAAATATTTTTTGCCTTCTTTCAGTGGCAAAGCAACTGTACGGCGGTAAAATCCGCACGCAATGACATCGGGAATATAAGGCGGGTCAACCGGATAGGGATAATCCTGATTTATGTAGTTCGGCACATCATATCCCCTTTCGAAGCACAGTTGCCAGTTGCCCGGGACGGTGATTTTGTCGCCGCAGGCGACAGACGAGGGAAAGCCCTCTTTTTCAATATCAAGCCTTGCGGCGTTTTCAAAAAAAGCGAATTCCCATTCACCGCAAAGCGAGGTAAAAAAAGCGGAGTCTTCTCTGTTGCCGGACGCCTTTTCTTCCTTTTCAAACGCAATAAAATAGGCACACGGCTCCTCACATCCTATGTGCAGAGCCCCCGGTATTTCGTGAAATCTTTTAATTTCAGGCATATCATTCACCTTTTATTTTTTCAAAATAACCGTCTTTTTCGGCAAAGCCGTTTTCGGTAAGAAGCTTTTTTATACTGTCGGCGGCGCAGTCAAACCTGCCGCGTTTTGTTTTGAAATCGTATTTTTCAAAGCAGGCTCCGCCTTTGAAAAACATAAGGTGCGGCTCTATTGAAAACACAGTATCACGCTCAAGCCCTTTGATAAGTTTATCTATTTTCGCGTCTCCGTAACCGGCCGGCACGACCTTTTTGCCGACAGCGTCTTTTATATGAAAATAACAGGCTTTTCCGGCAAAGGCGGCAAGGGTCTCATCCGGAGATTCGCCGCTGATTATAAAGTTTGCGGGGTCATAAATCGTTTTAAGCGAAGGTATATCGGCAAGCAGTTTGTTTAAATATTTTGCCCTGCCGCCGTAAAGCAGAGTGTCGTTTTCATGGCAGAAATCAACGCCGTTATATTCAAGTATTTCAAGCAGAGGTTTGAGTTTTTCAACCACTCTTTTCTCTTTATTGAACGGAAAAATGGTATAATAACTGAAACCTCTGATTTTATCTGTGCCGAACACGGCGGCTAAGCGGCACAGGTGCATAGCTTCGGCCTTTTCTTTTTCAACAGGTGTGTAAATGTGAGCTTTTGCGAGCGGAGAACCGAGCGACCAGACTTCAATGCCCGCCGCGCGGAATTTTTCGGCATAATCCGCCGCTTCATCCTCGGTTATTTTTGAAATGTTTTTGCCGTCTATCGAACGCACTTCAACAAGGTTAATGTTGTTTGCCCTGAGGGCTTCAATCTGTTCCTCAATTGTTGTGCCGCCTTCGTCGGCGAACGCGCACAGCCTGATTTTCATAGTTAATCACCCATTGTAAAGTCTTTTATTTTCTCGGCGTCTTTATAACCTTTGCCGTAGAGAACGCTCATTTTTTCTCTGTTTCTTGTCAGTGTTTTCATTCCCGCACAGTCATCGGGCGCGAGCACAAGAGCTTTGCCCTGTTTTTCATAAGCCAAGGCCCTGCGTACCCCGTCATTGTAGTTACGGCAGTATTCCGTCAGGCACTTTGAGATGCCGGGATATTTCTTTTTTATCAAGGCGAAAGCGTGCCCGATTTTGCCCGGCTGCTTTATATAACCGGACGGCAGTGTCAGTATTACCACAACCTTGTCACATCCGTCCTCAAAAGCTTTCTCAATCGGTACGGGATTGGATATTCCGCCGTCAAAGCACGGTATTCCGCCGACGCTGTATTTTTTGCAGACCAAAGGCAGCGCGCAGGAAGCTTTGAATGCGGTAAGGTTGTTTTTTTGAACAATTTTCTTATCGAAATAAATCTGTTCGCCCGTTTCGGCATCGGTGCAGGCTATATACGCATCGCCCTCATATTTTTCAAGAGCGTCAAAATCAAAGGGGTCTTCTCCGCCTTCATTTGACAGACTGCTGTAAATATAATCAAGGTCAAGATAGTTTTTACCCTTTAACAGGTTTGAAAAGCTCATATATTCTTTTCGGAAAGCATAATTCTCATAAAACCTTTTTGTGCGCCCTCTCTGCCCTGCGGCATAAGTGAACAAATTTGCCGTTCCCGCCGAAACGCCGAGAATATAGTCGAAATTTATTTTATTGTCAAGGCAGTAGTCAAGAACCCCGCTGCCGTATATATCGCGCATACCTCCGCCGACATCGATTATTCCGGTCATATTACTTCACCCTGTTGTGCGGGCAAACGCTCATACATATTCCGCACAC
>ONON01000028.1 GCA_900319455.1 uncultured Eubacteriales bacterium | reverse complement strand
CCCCGACATAGCCGCCGCGTGGGATCCGGTTTACGGCGACCGCTGCAACAAGCTTGTTTTCATCGGCAGAAATATGGATAAAAAAGCCATTATCGCCGCCCTTGACAACTGCATAGCGGACGACGCGATTTAAGTTAAAAGTCAGGAATCGGAAATCAGAAATTCGGAATTTGAAATCCGGCATTAAAACCGGCGGGGTTTTGCCCCGCCGGTTGCTTGTTATTTATGCTGTTTTATTATTACCGGTTTAAACACATCTGCAGTGCAGCGCCGCTGTGCTTTTATTTTTTAACGGCTGTGTTTTCGGCGTTTTTAAACACCACAAGTTTTTGAAAAAGAAATTCCGTTACCATATTAATAACCATTGTAACGCCGAGCACAATGTATTCAATGGCCTTGAAACCGGCGAATTTTGCCGTGAAATAATTGCCGAGCAATACCGAAACGGGCGTAAAAACAAGGTAGTAGCCGAACACCTTGAGCATAGCTACGGGAATATTGTTTGCCGCCTTAAAGGTAAATTTGCGGTTGAAGGTGAAATTCCACACAACCGAAAGAATAAGGGCAATAAGGTAAATCGGGCCGTACTCGTTGCGCATTACACGGGCAAAGCCCTCGTGGTTTTGCATAAGCTGCTCAATAAAATCCGTTTTTACAAGAACCTCATTCATCAGTGTGAAGCTGCCCACTTGAATAACCCCGGCCGAGGCGGCGAAACAGGCGTATTTTATGAATTGCAGAATATTCTTTTTAAGCGATTTCGGCTGCTGTTCGGGCGCGGCCGCCCCGTTTGCGTTAAGATTTTTGTTGTTTTCCATCTTTTTCTCCCGATATTTATTTCTCGTTACAATATACTATAATTGAAGCGGAGTTTCAAGTGTGTAATTGTTTTTAAGGCGTCTTGACAAATTAATATAAAATGCTATTATATTATACAGCGCTTTAACGCATAAAAGCTTTTAACCGCTAAAGGAGAATTTGAAATGCCAATTACCGATTTACTTACAAAAAACGCCCGTCTCTACGGTGACGATGTGGCGCTCGTTGAAATAAATCCGCTTGTGCGCGAACGCCCGGACTGGAAGGAATCCAACCTTGTTGAGGCGGCTCCGCGCGATGTTTACCGCAGGCAGATGACTTGGGGCGAGTTTGACAAAAAAGCCAACAGTTTTGCCAATCACCTGCTTTACAAAGGCATTAAGCGCGGCGAAAAGGTCGGCATTCTGCTTATGAACTGCATTGAGTGGCTGCCGATTTATTTCGGCGTTCTTCGCACGGGAGCGATAGTTGTGCCGCTCAATTTCAGATACGCCGCGGATGAAATCGCCTACTGCGTCGATCTCGCGGATATTGATGTTCTTGTTTTCGGCCCCGAGTTTACGGAGCGAATTGTTGCCGTTAAAGACAGTATGAGGGTTAAAGAATACTATTATGTAGGCGACGACACCCCCGATTTCGCGAAAAACTATGAAAAAGAGATAGCCTATTTCACGCGTAAAGACCCGGGCATTGACATAACCGACGATGACGACGCGGCAATCTATTTTTCATCTGGCACAACGGGCTTCCCCAAGGCTATTCTTCACAACCATTTAAGCCTGCTCTCATCAAGCGAGGTTGAGCATAAGCACCACGGGCAGACGAGGGATGACACCTTCCTTCTTATTCCTCCGCTTTACCACACAGGCGCTAAAATGCACTGGTTCGGCTCGCTTGCCTCCGGCAGCCGCGCGGTTATTCTCAGGGGCGTTAAACCCGAATGGATAATCAACACCGTTTCGGAAGAGCACTGCACAATCGTATGGCTTCTTGTGCCGTGGGCGCAGGATATTCTTGACGCAATTGAGCGCGGCGACATAAAGCTTGAGGATTACAGATTAAGCCAGTGGAGGCTTATGCACATAGGCGCTCAGCCTGTTCCGCCCAGCCTTATACGCCGCTGGAAAAGCTATTTCCCTCACCATGAGTATGACACAAACTACGGCCTGAGCGAGTCAATCGGCCCCGGCTGCGTGCATCTCGGTGTTGAGAACATTCACAAGGTGGGCGCCATAGGCGTGCCCGGCTACAAATGGGAGGTAAAAATTGTTGACCCCGAAGGCAACACCGTTAAGCAGGGCGAGGTAGGCGAGCTTTGCGTTAAGGGCAGAGGCGTTATGAAATGCTACTACAAAGACCCTGCCGCGACCGCCGAGGTTCTTAAAGACGGCTGGCTTTACACCGGCGATATGGCAATGCAGGATGAAGACGGCTTCATCTTCCTTGTTGACCGCAAAAAGGATGTTATCATAAGCGGCGGCGAGAATATATATCCCGTTCAGATTGAGGATTTTTTACGCAAGCACGGCTCAATAAAGGATGTCGCGGTAATCGGGCTGCCCGATGCGAGGCTGGGCGAAATAACCTGCGCGATAATAGAGGTTAAACCGGGCTTTACCTGTACGGAAGATGAAATCAACACTTTCTGTGCGGATCTTCCCAGATACAAAAGGCCGCGAAAAATCATCTTTGCCGAGGTGCCGAGAAACGCTACCGGCAAAATCGAAAAACCGAAGCTCCGCGACATTTACGCGGGCGGCAGCGTGGTTGCTGCAGAAAACGAGATATAAAAAACAAAATATAAAAACAGAGCAGGAGGCGAAAAACCTCCTGCTTTTTTGCGTTTAAGTTAAAATATAATAAGCTCCGCAACAAATACAACGGCGCAGCAGGCGGCGGATACAGCGATAAGATTTGCTCCCGCCAGCGCGAGTATAATACCGGCCGCGAGGGCAGCCGCGCCCGAAACCGGGCTTTTTGTTGCCTCAATTATCGCCGGGAATGTCATTACCGAAAGTATTACATAAGGCACATAATAAAGAAAAGACTGAATAAAGCGGTTTGTTATCTTTTTGCGTATAAGCGTCATGGGGAGCATACGGATAAGGTAGCTCACCGCCGCCATAACAAGAATGTAGATGTAAGCGTTATACCTCATTTTGCGCCTCCCCTTCATCATCCTTTTTCGGGAAGAGAACAGCCGCCGCGGCTGAAATAACAACAGTGAGAATAATTGTTCTTGTGCCCGTTGAAAGGTTTTTTATTAACGGCGCGTACTGAGCGAGAGCACTCAGCGTGAAACAGATTGCGACAAGGCCGGCTATTACCCGGTTCTTTTTGGCGGGCGGAATAATAATGGCTATAAACATTCCGAAAAGTGCTACGCTCAGCGCTGAAACGGCGCGGCCGGGCAGAACATCGCCCGCGAGCACGCCCACGGCGGTTCCCACGGCCCAGGCGGGTGCGGAGGCAAGAAGGGTGCCGTAAGCGTAAACGGGGTTTACATAACCCTGCCGTGCTATGTTGAGCGCAAAAAGCTCATCGGTTACAAAATAAGAGAGCGTAAAGCGGTGAAACGGCCTCATTGAAGGTGAAAGCCGCTGGCTGAGAGCGGCGCTCATAAGCATATACCGGCAGTTCGCCACAAAAATCATTACCGCCATTTCAATAAGAGAGCCGTTTTCGCGTATTACCGTAAACCCCGCGTATTCGCCTGCCGAGGCAAGGTTGGAGGCGCTCGCGACAAAGGCGGCAAGCGCGCTTAAGCCCGACGCTTCAGCCGTAATTCCGAGAGAGAAGGCAACCACAAAATAGCCGAGGCCCACAGGCACTCCGTCACGCAAACCGCTCAAAAAATCTTTTTTATTCATTACTGTATAAATATCCTTTTTCAAGTGCGAAATTTTCAAGTTCCACCCCGTTGACATAAACGCCCTCAACAACCGAGTACCTGTAAAAGCAGCGGATTTCAACCGTAACATCGTTAGTTTTTATAAATGTTTCAAGGGCGTCCGGGGCGGAAAACACGCCGTCATATTCCGCGGCGAAAGCAAGCTGAGACTCTTTGCCTTTAAAGCGGTATGTAACCCAGCCGTCGCGCGAGGAGAAGTCATAAGAAACGTAGTTTCCGTCCGCGTCGGTTGCCGAAACACTGCGCTTTAGCCGCGACGCGTCAACGGGAGCAACCCTCATATCAAGCTGATAAGAAGGCTCGTCTTCATCATAGGAGTAATTATAGAGATAAGCCGTTGTCGCTTTAAATTCCGCCTCTGTGCCGAATTTTTCAACAATCTGCGTCAGCCCGAGAGGGGAGAGAAGAACGGCAAGGGCGAGAACAATCTGAAAAGCGAGGGCTGCAAGCAGTTTTTTACGCATCTTTTTTGCCCCCCTTTGTTTCCTCTTTGCGAAGGGAACGGGCAAGGCGGCTGTTTATAACAAGAATAACAGCTCCCGCCGCCATAACCGAAAGCCCTTTGAACAAAGGCGGAGCCTCGCTGAAAACAATCAGAAACAGGGCAACCGCGCACACGGTGAGCATACCCGTGTTTGTTCTTGCGAGCGAACCCGACCGAACGCCCGAGGCAATAATGAGTGCGCCGAGAACAAGCGAGAGAACAACAGCGGGGGCGGTAAATTTTTCATCAATATTCTCTCTGCCCGCGCACAGTACGGCAATAAAAGCGAAAGCGGGAATAAACAGCGTCTCAAAAAGATTGAGTAAATTAAAACGCTCCGAAAAATAAGAGTAAACAGCGCCGCCCGCGACGCAAAGAGCCGAAAAAGCAAAAAGGCACACAAAAATCGCGGGATTGCCATCAACGCCGTTGCCGTCGGCAATAAAAAATGAAACAGCAAGAACGCACAGGGCGAGCAGAGCCTCCGCGCTCCCGGTTAAACCGCGTGTTGAAAACCCGGAAGAAACAGCAGCCGCCGCAACAGCGCCGAGCAGAATAAACACAAAATACTCAAGGCTCACATCACCGTCAATATTATGAACGAAAACGCAGATGTGAACAAACGCCGAAACGCCCGCCGTCACAAGAGCCGCCGCTTTGAGAAACTTTGTTTTTATGTCATCACGCGGGTAAAACCTGTTAAGATAAACAAAACCGGCAAGCAGAACAAGCGTGTGAATAACGCCGGTAATCAGCGACTCCGCCGCGCCGGATAAAGATTGAATATAAAACGCGAGATGCGTTACCGCGTAAATCTCGGCAAGGCAGGGCACAACGGCCTTCATAATAAGCATAACGGGCAAAACCGTAAGAACCGTGAGCAACAGGAAAAAATCCGTTGAGAGGTAAGAACCGCCGGAGTCAAAAACAAGAGCGAGAGTAATTACCGCGCCCGCCGTCCACACGGCTGCGGAGCCTTCGTTCCATACGGCACTTCCGTTCTTTTTGACTTTAGCGAAAAAAGCGCAGGCAAAGCCTGAGATAAGCGGCAGAAATGAGAGTATATCCTTAACCGCTTCAAGCTTTTGATAAAGCGTAATGAACAAAATCACCGCCCCCGCCGCGGTAAGGAGCGAACCCGTTACTGTCAGAACGGTTATAAGAACGCTTTTGTCAGCGCCGTATTTTGACGCGGACTTTGTTTTTTTGCCGTAAATGAGCGTTTCGGGCTTGGTTCCGAATATTTGCGCCGCTTTTGTCAACGCTTCAATATCGGGCAGTATTCCGCCATTCTCCCAGCCGCGGGCGGTTAAAATGTCAACATCCGCGAGCGAGGCAAATTCCTCAACGCTCATACCCGACAGAAGCCGTTGCTTTTTTATGTTTTTCGCGATTTCGTTCACACTGCCGCCTCCCTTCTCAATATTATGAGTTCATTATATCACGCCTGCCTTTAACAGTAAACCGCAAATTAATTCCGAATGACAAATTTCTAATTTCTAACTCCTAACCCCTGATTTCTAACTGCAAATGGCGGGCGATTGATAATGCCGCCCTACGGTGAGGTGTCGCAAAATTGCGGTATTTTCGCGGGCGATTGATAATAAGAACCTGCCTTCGGCAGAACCTTGTTACTTACAAATGATGTAATAAGAACCTGCCTGCGGCAGAACCTT
>ONON01000022.1 GCA_900319455.1 uncultured Eubacteriales bacterium | reverse complement strand
TGTCATTCAACGCATTGGAATCATCAGAACTTGTGGGTACAAGGGCGGCGTAGGGATTATCATCATATGTAAATCCCGTCAATCCCATGCCCTGCATCAGTCCTAATAAAAGCGCAATGGTAAGCAAGAAGCTCAGTATTTTCCTTCCGGTTTTAAGTTTCATCTAAAAAAACCTCCTTGTGAAATTTTTCATATATATAAAACTTTCAAGCTTGACGATTGTGTGAAACATCTTTTTATTAATTTTACCATAAAATTATGTTGAATACAATAGTTTTTTATATATATCAACAGATTTTTATTTTTTTTTAGAAAAAACCGTAACAATCGGCCGCCGAAAGGAATAAAATGCAATTCACTCCCGTGCTCAACCTGTTCGCCCTGCGTATTCCGCTTAAAAACAATTATTATAAAACCATTGTTGTTTATATAAAAAAGGTGAAAGGGCTTTCACTCTTTCACCTTATAAACTGTTTAATTTTTCAGACCATAAGCTCGCAAATCAAATCGCTCACGGCCGAGGGATCATCAACCGCTATGCCGCTGATAAGGCAGGCTGAACTGTAAAGGAGTTTCGCGTATTTTTCAACCTTTTCTTTATCGCTTTCATAAAGCTCGGCAAGCTTTGCCGCTATGGGATGTTCCGAATTGATTTCAAGTGTGAGCTGAGCCTTGATTTTTTCGGAAATCGGCTGAGCGTTGAGAACTCTTTCCATCTCGGTTGTAATCTCACTGCCGCTTGTAAGGCATACAGGGTGACTGCCGAGTTTGTTGGAAAACTTCGCGGCTACTATTTTGCCGTTGAGTGAATCCTTTATAAAATCAAGAAGGTCTTTACTGTCGGCGTTTTTCTGTTCGAGAGCTTTTTTATCCTCCTCGGTGCCGAGGTCAAGGCTGTCGGTGCTGACATTGATAAACTGTTTGCCGTCATAGTCGCGCATCATTTTGAGAGTGAACTCATCAATATCGTTTGTGAGCATAAGCACTTCCATACCGGCGGATGTTACGGCCTCCGTTTGCGGAAGCATTTTTATTTTTGCCGCTGTTTCGCCGCAGGCGTAATAAATGCCTTTCTGGCTGTCGGGCATACGCTCCTCATACTCTTTGAGAGTAACATATTTTTCCTCATTGGTTGACTTGAAAATAAGAAGGTTCTGAAGGTTCTCTTTTGCCATACCGTAGGTGCCGTAAATGCCGTATTTTAACTGAACACCGAATGCCTCAAAGAATTTTTCATAGCTTTCACGGTCATCCTTTAAAAGCTTTTCAAGCTCGGATTTAATCTTTTTCTCAATATTTTTTGCTATTATTTTAAGCTGACGGTCGTGCTGAAGAAGCTCACGCGAAATATTGAGCGAAAGGTCGGGACTGTCAACAAGGCCCTTGGCGAAGTTGAAATAATCGGGCAGAAGCTCTCCGCATTTATCGGTAATCATTACGCCGTTTGAGTAAAGAGCAAGTCCTTTTTCATAATCCTTTGAATAGTAGTTCATCGGGGCGTGGGAAGGGATGAATATTAACGAATCATAAGCCGGAACGCCCTCGTTTTTTGAATGAATAACCTTGACGGGAGGCTCAAAATCATAGTATCTTTCGGAATAGAAGTTGTTGTATTCCTCCTCGGTTACCTCGTTTTTGTTTTTGCGCCAGATGGGAACCATACTGTTAAGCTGACGGTCCTCAATAACCGTTTCATATTCCGTGGGCTTGTCCTCCTCGCCCTCCGCCTTTTCTTTGGGAACGCGGGTTTCGCATTTCATCATAATCGGATAGCGGATGTAATCGGAATATTTTTTGACAAGGCTTGTAATCTCATACTCCTCAAGGAATTCACCGTATTTTTCATCTTCGCTGTCTTGCTTGAGATAAAGGGTTATAACCGTGCCGTGCTGTTCGGGGTAATCGCTTTTTTCAATGTAATAGCCCTCAACTCCGTTTGATGACCAGCGATAGGCCTGATCTCTGCCGTTAGCTCTGCTTTCAACAACAACTTTTTCGCTGACCATAAACGCCGAATAAAAGCCTACACCGAACTGGCCGATAATTTCGATGTCGGTCTTTTTTTCTCCGTTTTCGTTTTTGAAATCAAGCGAGCCGCTTTTTGCTATGGTGCCGAGGTTGGTTTCAAGCTCCTCCTCCGTCATACCGCAGCCGTTGTCAATTATTTTAAGCGTGCGCGCCTCTTTGTCGGGCTCAATACGGATTATATATTCGTTTCTTGACATACCGGTATCTTCACCGAGAGAATTGTAATACTGTTTGTCAAGGGCGTCGCTCGCGTTTGAGATAAGCTCGCGCAGAAAGATTTCTTTGTGCGTATATATGGAGTTTATCATCATATCGAGAAGCTTTTTCGACTCCGCTTTAAACTGTTTTTTTCTCATAACATAACACTCCTTGCTGTTTATACTTCCGTAATAACGGTAAAATAAAATACAAATTAGCACTCACGCCTTTCGAGTGCCAATTTGTATTGTAATACTTTTATTCAAAAAATCAAGAGGTTTTCGCAAAATTTACATATTTGTAATAAATCAGCCGTCCCTGCTGATTGTGTTTTTGATTTTTTCTTTTATTTTTTCAATATTTATTTCAAGATTGTCAAGCTGGGCGCGCGCCGCGGCTTTGACCATGGGGAACTCCGTAAACATACGGTTGTATTTGCCCTTTTGTTTAAAATCTTTGGAAACAAAGCCTTTTGAGAGTATTTCAAAGCTTTCGCGGATTTCGGATACGCGGGCGGCAATCTCCGCTTTATGCTTTGAGGCTTTTTCGGAAAACTCTTTAAATTCCTCTTCACCCATTGCGAGAATATCATCAAAGGTTGAGCCGAACTGCGCGGAAAGCTCCGCCCTGAATTTTTTGATTTTATCAATAAGCGCGCGCACATCCATCGCCTTGCGCACCGCGTCGAAAACATCTATAACAAAAACAGAAAGAACGACCGCAAGAATTACCTCAACAAAATCGATCGGCAGTTTTATAAAATATCTGTTGACAAACGGGTGGATGACATACAGAAAACCTATTGACGCCAAACCCCAGTAAATTGAGTGCTTGAAGCAGATTCTGCCCTGTATGTTGAGAAAGTTTTCGGAGTAATCCCACCAGCGGGCGTGAAACATCTTTTCCATTAGAAGGCTTACGGTAAATTCAACTATATCCGCCAGAACAAGGCCCGCGAAAAACACAATTATTACTGTAAGGTCAATTTCTCTCCCCGCTACCGTTACCGGCAGGGAGAATTTTTCTTTTAACGGCAGAACAAACACAAGGAACACAAGAGCTCCCGTGCCGTATATAGGGCAGAGAGGCCCTGTCAGGAAGCCTCTGTTGACCCATTTGCGCGGCCTCACGGAACAGTAGCAGGACTCAATAAGCCAGCCTGCCGCGCTGTAAAAAAAGAAATAAAGCGTGTATCTTAATACAGTTTCTCTAAGCATAAACAATTACCGTGATTTTTTATTTTTATGGCAGGTAATAAGTTCTGTCGCGGCGCAATACTTATCCGCAAAACAGACTATGAACCCTTCTTTATATTTCGGAGGCGTAGGGGTAAGCGGCCACATATGGCGTTTTATGATATTTTCTGTTTTTCTGTCAATGGAGCCGCAGAGTTCCTTTGCGTTTTTAACCGCAAATCCCGGATGACGGTAGCCGTGAAGGCGGTGACCGCCGTGCTTTTCATGCCAATCGTAATAGAAAAGGTCGTGCATAACCCCCGCCCTTGCCGTAACAAGATAGTCAAGGCTGAGCTTTTTGCACAGCACATAAGACATATACGCGACACTTGTTATGTGCTGAAGACGGTTGATTGTGTCGTGCTGAACATACTGCTCAAGGCTTTTTATTTCATCCGTTTCAAGCAGGTCGCCGGCGCACTCGAAAAATCCACCGTCCGTTTCGGGCGCCAGATCAAGTGAACGATTGTAAATCTCTTTTATTTCCCGCAAATTCATATTGTAATGACCGTATTTGCCTTTCCTTTTTTGCCTCGTTTTTGCCATTATGACTGTTTTCAGAATAATTAAGGGTTCCTCGCCCAAAGGGTGGGGAACCCGGTGTAGAGCAAAAAGCGTTTATTTTTTGAAAATATCAATAAAGCCTTTAAAGCCGAACACTCTTACATTGAAATCATTTAATGCTTTGAAGAACTTTGTAAGTTGATCTTCGCTGTTATCATCCTCGCCGTAAATGCCGAAATCAATAAGCATGCGGCGGTAGTTTTCAATAACTTTGTCATCGGCTTCGCGGTTGTTTATTGTTGAGTTCATCATCTCATTAACCGCGGCGGTGTTTTCATCAATGATCCGCTGCTGCTCTGCTGTGGGGGTATTGCTTTCAAGCCAGGTTTCAAGGTCGGGGATGTAGCTTCTTTTAAGCCTCTTTAAATCTCTCGAATCGTTGAACTGCGGGTAGATGCTCTCACACCCCTGTGTGCCCGTAACATTGCCGAGAGCAATATCGAACGCGAGTTTAAGAGCTGTGTTGTTGTTTTCAAGCTCATGCTTCTGCTTGCTGAAAAGCCATACTCTGTCAGGGAAAAGGCAGGTTGAAATATCAACGGATTTGTCGGGGGTGATATATTTCGCGTCATGTGATGAGAGGTAATCGGCATCAAACTGTTTGCCCGCCGTTACGCTTGTTGCGCCTGTCGCGGTTGACTCAATCTGAATTATCTCATCGGAATTGGTAGTGTTCGCGCTCGCGAGGAATTTGAAAAATTCATAGTCGCTGCTGTATCCGCCGAATTCAAGACCGTAGCCTGCGATATAGTAGAAATCAACACCGTAATCCTCATTGAGTTCTTTGAGATAGGTTTTGAGATTGCGCTGAGCGTCATAGAATTTGTCGGTTATCTCCATAACATAGGCAAGGTCTTTGTTGCCCTCAAGGCGGGCGGCTCTGACCGCCGGGTATCTTTCGTATGGAATCATAACCATCAGTGACGGGGTTTTGAGAACAAGATTTTCAACTACGGAGTTGAGCAGCTCATCAATTATGCTTCTGAGAGTTGCTTTTGGGAAGATGCGCAGTATGCCGTTGACAAGGTAACCCCAGGGCTCGCCGATAAGGTTCGCGACAATGCCGTTGTAAAGCTTTTCGGGCGCGTCATCGGCATATTTCTGTTCAACAAGGTCGGCAATAACATCGCTGCCGTACCAAGCGCCTACAATGCTGACCACTCTTGCCACTTTGCCGTCTTTGCCGTAATCCTGAAGATAGGCGCTGACAACGGAGGCACCCATACTCATGGGGATGAGCACAACTTTGTCTTTACCGGTCTGGGGCAGAACAACATCATTGATGAAAGTGTTGAGGTTGTCGGAGTTTTTGTATGTGAATGAGAAGGCGGAATAATTGAAGCAGTAAAGCATATCTTCACCTATATCGCCTATAACATCCTCACAGGGGATTGTGCGGTAGAAATTGTCACGCTGTTCTTCGGTCATTTGCGAAACGGGATAATCGCAACGCGGTGTAACAACCGTTTCGGGCAGATTGCCGTTTTCATCAACGGTGTTATAAGTGAAAAGCTCTTTGACAAGGTCATCGCAGGCGTCTTTGCTTACAAAATTATGCCCTGTGACTATTGTTAAAAGCAGGGTGCCTACTATTCGCAAAGCCGAGATATAGGTAGTTAAATCTTTTAAAGCGAAGCTGAAATCATTGCAGAAAAGATTCCACTTGGCTATGGCTCTGTCAGTCGAGTTTTCGGCAACATCCGCCTTCGCGTCTTCGGGAGTTGCATAGAGATAACTGTATGACTGACCTATTCCCGTAACAAAAACAATCGGATATTCCTGTTCGGTTTTCGGAGTTGCGGGCTCAGTTACATCAACCGCCGCGTCATTCGGCAGGGAGGTTTTCGCAAAGCCGAAAACCGTAAGGGTTGAGATAAGTAACGCAACGCAAAGCAGAACGGAAATTGCTTTTTTCATTGTTCTTCCCCCTGAAAATCAATATTAAAATAATTATAACTTTTATATTATTAAAAGTCAACCGCGAAAGGGAACAATAGTGACTTCAAAAGAAAATTCCTTATCATCAAACACACGCCCGGGATATTCACCGGGCTCACCCGTTATGCCGGCGTGAATTTTATAATCAAGGTTTATAAAAGTATTCTCCGGTTCGGGAAGCTCATCATCGTGCAAAGTGTTGTGAATTATCAGATCATCATATGGTATTGCCTTAAAGCACAGCGGACGCCGCGTGAAAAATTCAAGCCCCGTGCTCCCGTCTGTTACCGATGCGTATCTTGTTGAATAGTGAGATGAGCACTCCTGCGGTTTTATGTAATGCTCATAATCGGCTGCGGGAGTTGTTTCATAAAGCGACAGCCTTGCGCTGCCGTGCCTTTCGGCATAACTCTCTTTGGGACCGAAGCCGAGATATTTCACCTGTGAAAAAACGCCCGGCATAACAAGTTTAATACCGAACCTCGGCAAAGGCGGCGCATTGTATGTTACCTTTGCGTCTGTTCTGACAGTAACGCCGCCGTCAGGCGAAAAAGTGTATGTCACATCCGCTTTCACGGCGGGCGGCATAGCGGGAGACGCGAGTGAAATCCGTGAGGAAACAACGACATCGGAGCCTTCGGTTTTTACGCTTGTGCAATATGTTTTCTGACCTATATGATCATATCTCGCCCTTGCCCAGATATCAAGATAATGCTTTGTGTTATAAGTTGCCGCACGGATCAAATTGAACGATAGAGGCTGTGAAAGAATTTTTTTGCCGCTTATTTCAATTTGCGCTATTCTGCCCGTTACGCGGTCAAAAGAGTATTTTATTTTGCCGCATTTTATAAAAATATCCGTTCTTGTTTCGGTAAAGGTTACCGGGTCAGCCGGTTCCGGAGCGTATTCTGTGGCTTTATCGCAGAGAATGAATTGCTCAAAGCCTGTTTCAAAGCCCTTATCCGCCCATTCGGTTGCCGTTTTTTGTTTGACATAAACATTCAGCGTTGTAAGGCAATCAAAATCAAAAACATCAAAAAGAGAATATTGAGCCGTACATCTCGGGGCGATTGCAGGGTTTTCTATTGAGCCTTCAAAGGCAACCTCACCGTTTTTCTCAACGCTCCACTCA
>ONON01000102.1 GCA_900319455.1 uncultured Eubacteriales bacterium | reverse complement strand
TGGATTCCAAGTACATACAAGGGGTATCCTGTTACACGAATAGATAGTTGGGCGTTTGAAGGTTGCGCCTCGGTTACAGGAGTAGTTATTCCTAACTCAATAACAAGCATAGGCGCCTTGGCATTTTGCGACAGCGGTATAACAGATTTAGAAATACCAAATTCTGTTACAAGCATAGGCACTAAGGCATTTTTCGGTTGCAAGAATTTAAAAAATGTAACTATCGGAAGCGGCCTTACAACTATGGGGGATTCAGTTATTGCCAACATATTTGAAGGCTGTACCGGACTAGCAAATATTTCGGTTGATATTAACAACCCTGTTTATAGTAGTACAGGGAATTGTATTATTGAAAAGTTAACTAAAACTCTTGTTTCTGGTTGTAGGAATAGCACTATTCCTAATGATGGTTCGGCAAAAAGCATTGCAAACTTTGCGTTTTCATATGGTAACAGTCCAATAAACATATTTATTCCATCTGCAATTACTGATGTATCTTCAGGAGCATTCCTTTTTAATACAGATATAGCGAGCATAACTGTGGATGAATCAAACACGGTATATCACAGCAGGAATAATTGTCTTATAGACACTCAAAATAAAACGCTTATTTTAGGATGTAAAAACAGTGTTATTCCCAATGACGGATCCGTTACAAAAATCGGAGTACAGTCATTTAGTAGTTGCGAAGATATTTCAGATATAACAATTCCGAATACAGTAACAATAATTGAACAACATGCATTCAGCGGATGCTTGGGACTGCAAAGTATAAATATTCCAGACTCAGTTATAAGCATAGGACTCTATGCGTTTAGCGGTTGCGTAGGGGCTACAAGCTTGCAAATTGGAAAAAGTGTAAGGGAAATAAGAAGCTACGCTTTTTTAAACTGTAGAAATATTTCCCAAATCACTATTCCCGATTCAGTAGATACAATACGTGATTTTGCATTTTATGGTTGTAGCAATGTATCAAAACTCACAATAGGAAGCGGTGTTAGTTTCATAGATCAAAGAGCTTTTTCAAATTTAACAAATTTGAAGGATGTAATTGTGCGTTCCAAGGTATTTACTGTAAATGCAAACGCTTTTGAAGAATGTCCCATTTCTGATGTTTATTATGTTGGCAGTACAGATGACAAAGAAAACATACGATACGGAAGCAACAATGAACCTTTTTTCAATGCCACCTGGCACTATAATTCATCTGTTTCAGATAACCCGGATAACCCCCTGCCGAACATCTCCGAAGCATATATCATCAAGGGCAACTCTGCCGACAATCAAAAAACATATAAATATAAAACTTCGGTTACATTTACCGCAAATGTTCCCGAGGGTGGCAGCGTTCAGTGGTATATTGACGGCAAAAAATCCGGCACCGACAGTGAACTGACAGTTAAAGACAGTAAAAACAGCTACACCGTCACCGTTGTTGTCACCGACAAAAACGGCAAACAGACAATGGATGAAGAAAAGGTTACAATCAAAAACAGCTTATTTGACAAACTTATATGGTTCTTTGTTCACCTTTTCAACCCCGGTGCTTATGATATAAAGCAGTAAAAACAACAACTTCTTATAACTGAAAAGGTCTAAAAAGACGCTCCGGAGTTTATATATCTTTCGGAGCGTTTCTCAATTTCTGCCTCCTAAATCCTATCCCCGTAGGGCGGCATTCCCCAATCCCGCCGGGAAAAAAGAAAAAACCAACGCAAAATCAACCTTATTTTATCGGATGCTTTTAAATACAATTCAACATCCTCCGGCATCCGAATTCCTGATTCCTGTATCCTGCACCCTGACTCCTTCTTTCTGTGGAAAACTCCGTTTTTACAACCTGAAAATATTTTTTATGAGCATTCGTCTGAGCGGATGCTCTTTTTTTGTAACTTTTTGTCATTATTTATCCACGAAGTTTTCCGCATAAGCTGTTGAAATTACAGTGGAAAATCAACATTTTGCGGTCAAAAAAACTCAGACCGCAAGAAAACAGAAAAAAGTCAAAAAAATTTCAAAATATCTTAAATTTTTTTCAAAAAAAACTTGCAAAAGGGGGAAATATATTATACAATAGGTGCAAATAAGTGAATAAAAGTGAAAAAAGGCGAAAAATTTGCGCTGAGTGGAGCCCGAAAGGAGGTAGGAGCAGTATGTACATAGATTTCATGGGCAAGTATCAGCATAACCTTGACCAGAAGAACAGACTTGCTGTTCCTACCAAGCTTCGAGGCAATCTCGGTTCCGAGTTTGTAGTCTGCAAACCTCTCACTAAAGATATACACTGCCTTTACCTTTACAGCCTTGAGGGCTGGCAGGCTCTTGTTGAGAGAATAAGCGAAAAGGCAACAGGCGAAATGCTCACCAAAATACAGCGTAAGCTCTTTATAAACGCGGAGCGTGTGGAGTGTGACACACAGGGCAGGTTCACAATCCGCACCGATTTTTGCGAGTACGCAAATCTTCAAAAGGCCGTTACGGTTTTCGGCGCGGGGCAGAGAATAGAGCTCTGGAACCCCGAAGCGTTTGCTGAGATTGAAGCCGACACCGATGACCTTGACGATTTCGACTTTTCGGTTATTGACTATTAATTTTCAAACAATATGGAATTTCATCATATTCCCGTTCTTTTTAACCAGACGGTTGACTCGCTTTGCGTAAAGCCCGGCGGAACTTATGTTGACTGCACGGCAGGCGGCGGCGGCCACAGCGCCGAGATTCTTTCACGCCTGGGCGAAAACGGCAGGTTAATCTGTATTGACCGTGACCCTCAGGCTGTTGAAGTGCTTGAAAACCGCTTCGGCGCGGATAAAAGAGTCACAGTTGTTCACGATAATTTCTTTTTCATTGTCTCTATCCTTTCAAAACTCGGTGTCAGTTCGGCTGACGGGATCTTGGCCGACCTCGGTGTAAGTTCCCGGCAGCTCGACGATGCCGGCAGGGGATTCTCCTTCCATAAGGACGCTCCTCTTGACATGAGGATGAGCATTGAAGGTTTAACGGCGGCAGATGCCGTCAATACATTGCCCGCAAACGAATTGCGAAGAATCATTCATACCTACGGCGAGGAAAAGTTCGCTTCAGCCATAGCGAACGCCATTGTTCGCCAAAGAGAAAAACAGCCTATAAAAACAACTCTTCAGCTCGTTGATGTTATCCGTTCGGCGGTCCCCGCGGCGGCTTCGAGGCAAAACCATCCGGCAAGGCGCACATTTCAGGCGCTGCGCATTTATGTCAACGGTGAGCTTGACGGGCTCGGCAAAGCGGTTGAAGACGCGTTTTCGTGCCTTGCAAAAGGCGGAAGGCTCAGCGTGATAACCTTCCACTCGCTTGAGGATAAAACAGTCAAAGAGGTTTTCGCTACCCTTGCGCAAGGGTGTATATGCCCAAAGGATTTTCCCGTATGCGTGTGCGGCAAAAAACCTCAGGCAAAGGTTTTTAAGGCGCTTACTCCTTCGGTTGAGGAAATTGAAAACAATCCGAGAGCAAGAAGCGCCAAACTCAGAACTGCGCAGAAACTATGAGATAAAGGGGTGTTGAATAATGGCGGCAAACAGCAGCTCGGCTTATGACCTTACATTTTTAAACGCAATACCGCTGCCGCAGCGTCATATTGAACAGCCTCCCGTGCCGGTTATTGTCAAACCGAGAGAGCCGAAATCAAAGGCCCAGTTAAGGCGTGAATCCGTTACCGCTTTCGCGGGCGCGGTCAGGGTTATTGCGTTCGCGGCGGTTCTTCTTATGCTTTTTGCCGGCATTATAGGCTCGCGCGTCAAACTTTCACTTGCTCAGCACGAAACACAGGAGCTTAAAAATGAGCTTTCAATAGTTCAGAGCGAGAATGTGCGGCTCAATATGCAGCTTAATTCTATGATTTCGGAAGATATGGTTGAGGATTACGCCGAAAATGTGCTCGGCCTTAAAAAGATTGAAAAATATCAGATTCATTATTTTGAAAGCAGCAACAAGGATCAGGCTCGTGTTTTCAAAAATAAAGGATGATTGTTTGATATTAAAGACTATGGCTGTCTGAACGCGGCAAATTTGAGTTTGCCCCCGGACGGCTGTTTTTTACTCAAAGGGTGAAAGTTATGGCTAACAGAACAACTTCACAAAAACTCACTTTAAGGGTTAAGGCGGTTGCCGTTTTGATGATAGCGGCGTTCTGCCTTGTTGCCGTAAATCTTGCCCGTATAATGCTGGTCAACGGCGAGGAATACAAAAGCAAAGCGGAGCAAAATCAGCTTCAGGATAAAGAGCTTGAACCTATGCGCGGCGTTATTTATGACAAAAACGGCACAATTCTGGCACAGAGCGCCTCCGCGTGGAAAATATATGTCAACGCTTCCGCCATCCCGGATAACGAGAAGGTCAGGGATTTTATCGCCGACAAACTGTCATCGGTTTTATCGGGCGTTGAGTATGAAACAGTCAGAGAAAAAACGGATAACAGCAAGTCATCCTATGTGGTAATCAAAAACCGTGTGGAATATGATGAAAAAGAGGCCGTTGTCTCTGTTCTTGATGAAAAAATAACATACACATCCGTTAAAAAAGATGATGAGGGCAATACGGTTTCCGCTTCGGATAAAACCTTTAAGCTTCGCGTTGCCGTCGGCATTGATGACGATGTTATAAGATACTACCCTTACGGCACGCTCGCATCCTGTGTTATCGGTTTTACGGGCGCGGACGGAGAAGGCAAGGGCGGAGTTGAGTCTTATTATGACGATGTTCTCAAAGGCAAACCCGGCAGACTTATTACCGCCAAAAACGGCAGAAGCGACACGATGAGCAGCGGCTATGAGACCCTGTACGCCGCCGAAAACGGCGCGGGGCTTGTGCTCACAATTGACACAACAATTCAGCGCTATCTTGAAGAGGCGCTCACGGAGGTTTATATAAGCTCTCAGGGGGCGGGCGCGTACGGAATTGTTATGGATGTCAACACCGGAGCTGTTCTCGGTATGGCAAATGTGCCGGCTTATGATTTGAACAACCCCTACGCTCTGACAGAGGATCAGAAAAAAGAAGCGGAGCAGATTGAGGATGAGGAAGAGCTCAGTAAAGCGAAAAGCGGGTTTTATTACAAAAACTGGCGCAACTTCCTTGTGAGCGACACCTATGAGCCCGGCTCCGTTTTTAAAATCGTTACCACCTCCGCGGCGCTTGAATCGGGCACCGTGGATGAGAGCTACAGTTACAGCTGCTACGGCAGCATAGCGGTGGCGGATCAGGTTATCAAGTGCCACAACCATCAGGGGCACGGTTATCAGAATCTCAGGCAGGGGCTTATGAACTCCTGCAACCCGTTTTTTATTACCGTAGGTCAAAGGCTCGGGAAGGAAACATTTTTCAGATATTTTGAGGCATTCGGATTTACCGAAAAAACAGGCATTGACCTTCCCGCCGAGGCAACTCCGGTAGCCGGCAGAACATATCACCCGCTTGATGATATGAGCATTGTTGACCTTTCAAGCTCGGCTTTCGGTCAGACCTTCCAGCTTTCCGCAATACAGATTACAACGGCGATTTCCGCGATAGCAAACGGAGGCTACCTTGTAACGCCTTATGTTGTTGAAAAAACCGTTGATGAAAACGGCAATGTGCTCACCGAAAAACAGCCCGTTATAAAAAGGCAGGTTATCTCTGAAGAAACGGCAAAAACCGTAACGAGTATGATGGAAGATGTCGTTACAAGCGGCACGGGTAAAAACGCCTATGTTGCGGGTTACCACCTTGCGGGCAAAACAGGCACTTCGCAAAAGCTCAGTCTCGGCGACGGCCACTATGTGGCGTCTTTCGGGTGTTTTGCGCCCGCCTATGACCCGAAAATAGCGGTTCTGATAATTGTTGACGAGCCGGTCGGTTATATAAACGGCGGTCAGATATGCACCCCCATTGCCGCGCAGGTTGTTGAAAACACCCTGACATATATGAATGTGGAGCCTCAGTACACCGCAGAGGAACGCGCCGAGCTTGATACCCCGATGCAGAATTATGTAGGCACGGATTTAAGGTCGGCGGTGCAAGACCTGAATGAAGCCGGCTATACGGTTGAAACAGTGGGCGACGGCGATAAAGTTACTTCACAGATGCCCGCTTACGGCGTAATAATTCCGAGAAACGGTTATGTTGTGCTTTACACTCAGACCGATGCCGAAAAAGCCGTGACCGAAGTGCCCGATTTTTCAGGCTATTCGATATATGATGTTCAGGCTGTGGCAAGAAGCGTAGGGCTCAACGCGACTGTCTCATATAACTCCTCAACAAACAGAAACGAGCTTGTGTCTTACTCGCAAAGCGTTGCCGCGGGCACACCCGTAAACAAAGGCACTGTTATTAAAGTCTATTTCAAAACAAATTCCGGCGTTGCCGATTTCGGTTGATAAACGGAGGCAATATATGAAGCTCAAAACAATTCTCGAAGGGCTTGTGTGCAGCGGCTACACAGGCGATGATGAAATAACTTTTATAACCGATGATTCAAGAAAAGTAAAACCCGGCTGTCTTTTTGTATGCATAAAAGGCGCTAAGTTTGACGGGCACTCCGTCGCTTCGCAGGCGCTTGCGAACGGAGCCTGCGCCGTCGCGGTTGAACGGGATCTCGGCATTGAAAAACAGATAATTTTCAAAAACACAAGAAGCGCTTACTCCTTGCTTTGTTCGGCTTTTTTCGGCAACCCCGCCGAAAAACTTGAAATGGTCGGCGTAACAGGCACAAACGGCAAAACGACAACCTGTTTTATTTTAAAAGAAATCTTTGACCTTGCCGGTTATAAAACAGGTCTGCTCGGAACGGTTAAAAATATGGTGCGCGAAAAGGAGTACCCCGCCGCGCTTACAACTCCCGACCCTTATGAGCTGTTCTCACTGCTCTCCGAGATGGTTGAGGCGGGCTGTGAATACTGTTTTATGGAGGTTTCGTCGCAGGCGCTTGACCAAAGGCGTGTTGACGCTATTCATTTCCGCGCCGCGGTGTTTACAAATCTTACGCAGGATCACCTTGATTATCACGGCTCTTTTGAAAATTACAAAGCGGCGAAAAAGAGCCTTTTCACCAAAACGGATATAGCTGTTATGAATTATGACGATCCCGAATGCGGCTATATGCTTGAAGGCGTTGACTGCCGCAGAATAACCTATTCCGCCCGGCAGGATGAATCAAGCTATTCGGCTAAAAACATACGCCTGCGCAGTGACAGCGTGGAGTATGAACTGGTCGGCGACGGCATAATAGGCAGAGTGCATTTCGGTGTTCCGGGCAGATTTTCGGTTTACAACTCAATGGCGGCCGCCGTGTGCGCAAAAGAGCTCGGCGTTGGTTTCGACGCTGTTCTTGAAAATATCGCGCAGTGCAAGGGCGTAAAGGGCAGAATGGAGGTTGTGCCCACCGGAACGGATTACACCGTGATTATAGATTACGCTCACACGCCCGACGGTCTCAAAAATGTGCTGACTTCGCTTCGCGAGACTGTTCAGGGCAGAATAATCTGCCTTTTCGGCTGCGGCGGAGACCGCGACAGAACAAAGCGCCCGATAATGGGCTCAATAGTCAGCGAATACGCGGACATTCCCGTTGTTACATCAGACAATCCAAGAACTGAAAACCCGGATTTGATTATAGAGGATATTCTTGAGGGAATGGGTACGGGCAGAAAATATGTTGAGCCCAACAGAAAAAAGGCCACGGCTCTTGCGCTTTCAAAGGCAAAAGCGGGCGATGTGGTTGTGCTTGCGGGCAAAGGGCACGAGGATTATCAGATTTTAGGCACCGAAAAAGTCCATTATGATGAGAGAGAGATTGTAAAAGAGATTCTGAAACTGTAATGTTTTCAGATTGCCAATTTATATAAACAGGGTGTTTGGTATGGAAAAGATGACTGTCAAAGAGGCTGCCGTAGCGATAGGCTCGGCTCCGCAGATTGACGGAATTATTACGGAGGTATGCACCGATACAAGAAAAATATGTGCGGGCTGCCTTTTTATCGCAATAAAAGGTGAAAATTTTGACGGGCACGATTTTGCCGCCGCCGCTCTCGAAAAAGGAGCGGTTGCCGTGGTTGTTGAAAAAAACTGCGGTCTGGGCAAACAGCAGTTAATTGTTAAAAGCACCCGTCAGGCTTTGCTTGACCTTGCGGGCTATTACAGAAGAAAATTTCATATTCCCGTTGTGGGAATAACCGGGAGCGTCGGCAAAACAACAACAAAGGATATGACGCATTTTGTTCTGTCGAGCAGAT
>ONON01000044.1 GCA_900319455.1 uncultured Eubacteriales bacterium | reverse complement strand
AGAGTGGGATTCGAACCCACGGTACCCGGGGGGTACGACGGTTTTCAAGACCGTTCCGTTATGACCACTTCGGTATCTCTCCGTAAATTTGCAAAATGTATGTTACCACACCACGGCGGTTTTGTCAACATTTTTATGAGTATTCTTATTTGTTTCTGTGACTGCTTTTTATTTTGAGCCATCGGCCCGGAGCCCCGTGCCCGGTTTTCGCGACCGTCAGGCGCTTTGCCGCGGCTGAAGTCACGCTTTAAACCGTATGTTTTCAAAGCCGTTTCCGTTTTATGCCTTGACCGTTCCCGACAAAGCTATTATAATTATTGATAAACGGTTGCTGATTCAGAACAGTGGCTCAAAAAATCCTGTTGCACAGGCAAACGCAACTTTTCTTGTTGAGGTTATACACAATGAACAAACGATTTATAAAACAGTTCTTTTGCGGCTTTATCGCAATCATCATGATTATCTGCAATACCGCACCCGCCTTCGCATACGGCGGAGAGGCGCACACGGGCAGGCTTATTTATGAAGGCACGGGCATTCGCCATTCCGTTGTTCCCGAAGATGAAGGCATAACTCCCGACATTGCCGCCGATGAGAGCAAGCGCGAATTTCCCGAAAAATTCAATTCCGCGGATATGGGTCTTATAAACAGTCCTGAGGCGCAGGCGTTCGGCGACTGCTGGGCGTATTCGGCAATCTCCGTTCTTGAGGCGAACGCCGCGAAAAAAGGCATGGGTGAATGCCATTTTTCAAAGTCACATCTGTGCTGGTTTACGCTGAACCCTCAGAAGGAGGGCATGAAGGCGGATGATCCCTGGAACTACGGCGGCAACCATATGCTCGCGGCATTCACACTCTCAAATCTTGAAGGAATAGCCAACCAATCGGATTATCCCAACAAAACAGCCGACAATACGCTCACCTTCACAAATGCGGACCGTTTTAACCGTGACAGCGGTTTGATAATCGATGAGGCTGTCACGCTTTACAACGCCGATGATGTAAAGCAATGGATTTCGGAAAACGGAGCGGCTGTAATCAGCTATTATGAAGACGGCTCTTTCAGTGAAAATGAGAATATCGGTTCTTATATGATTTATAACGGGTATCTTGATAATTACAGGCACCCATCAAACCACGCGATAACCGTTATCGGCTGGGATGATACAATTCCCGCTTCGGCGTTTTCTGTTTGCGGAAAAACGCCGGCACACCCCGGCGCGTGGATTGTAAAAAACTCCTGGTACGGTGATGAGAGAGACATTATGTATATGTCATACGACCAGCCCGCAAGCGATTTCGGAGGCTTGAAGGTTCGCGCCGATGATGTTTTCAGAAATTACACTCACGCCGAAAGAGGTTCTTCGGGCTATCTTTTTGACTATTACGCCGAACAGGCTGATGTTTTCAAATCAAAAGGCGATGAAACAATCAGCCGGGTCGGATTTGTGGCCGACGCGTTCGGAAGATCAAACAAAATAAATGTAAAAATCGGCATTTACAAAAATCTTCCGTCCGACTACACATCACCGCTTGACGGAACATTGGCGGGCACATATTCCGCGGTATGCCCCTGCGACGGCCTGTTTACGGTTGAACTTGACAATCCCGTAGGTGTTTCAAAAGGCGAAATATACGCGGTAACCGTAAGTTTTGAGGATGAAGGAGGTAAGAGCGTAGCTGTTCAGGTTGAGCAGGATTTTGAAAACACAAAATATGTTTCGGGCAACGGCGAAAGCTATTTCCGCCTCAAAAAAACAGATGATTTTGTTGACCTGAACAAGGATTTCTCACGCCTCAGCAAAACAAAGGGCGTACACAACACCTTTGTGCAGGTTTACACAAAATGCAACCACACAGTTAAAGAGAGTGACGGCAAACGAATCTGCGATCAATGCGGCAAAGACCTGAGCAAGATCTGTGAAAAACACACCGGCGGATACTGGCGTGTAACAAAAAAAGCGACGGCAAACGAAGACGGCGTCAAGGCCTACTGCTGTTCGGAGTGCGCAACCGTAATCAAAACACAGGCGTTGCCGGCTCTCGGCAGGGCAAAGGTTGTTATAGTCAATAATCCGGGCACAAAAAAGGCGGATTACTCGGATATTCTCCGCCTTAAAGCCGAAACCGAAACCTTCCCGGAGGAAGGGTACCGCCTTGAATGGTTTGTTAACGGCGAAAAAGCGGGCGCAGGTTCCGAGATAAGTCTGCTTTGCGAAAGAGATATGAATGTAAGCGTTAAAATTGTTGATGAAAAGGGCAACACGCTAAAAGACCTTTCGGGTAACGAAACGCAAGACAGTGAAACAGTCAAGGTTGACCGCGGGCTGTTTAAACTGATTATCGGATTTTTCCGCTCGCTGTTCGGAAGAAACAAAACAATACAACAGTAACCGAAAAAAGGAGGCCGCGCCGTGAATATGAAAAACGACAGGGCAATAGCGATAATTTATTTTATCGCCGGCGCAATGTGTGTGCTCGCCGCCCTGAACTATTTCAGGCACACAAACCGCAGAACAGCCCTCGGCGCTCTTATGCTGTGCGCGGCGGCGGCCGTGATTGTTGCCGGCATTGTATGGCTGAGAAAATACGGTAAAACCAAAAGCGCGTTAAAAGTGAAAACAGGCGGCCTGACCGGAAACATTGAGACGAACGGCAACGAAAAATATCTTTTAAGCACTCCTCTTCTTGATTTCAACAGCGAAGAAATAAAGGCGCTCATTTCGCTTAAAGGCTGGAAGGACATGGATGAGTCGGCAAAAATACAAAGAATATTCAACTTTGTTCGCGACAATGTTGAATTCGGCTTTAATCTGGATGATTATATGCCGGCGTCAAAGATTCTGCGTGACGGTTACGGGCAGTGTAACAACAAAGCCATTGTGTTTGCCGCTCTTTTGCGCGCCTGCTCCGTGCCCTGCCGTTTTCACGCTTATAAGGCGGATAAAACCTTGCTGGACGGCATTCTTAACGGTGTTATATACAAACAGGCGCCGAGAGACCTTCTGTGTATGAGCGTTGAGGTTTTTTGCCAAGGCGGATGGGTTGAGACAGACGCGTTCACCGCCGACAGAAAATATCTTGACGCTCTGCTCCGAATCAATTCGGATATAACGGGAGCGTTTTACGGCTTCGGCGTAGCGGTTAAGGATTTTAAAAGCATAAAGGCGGAGTGGACGGGTGAAAACAATTCCGTTCTGAGCAAAACATTCAGCGCCGACCTCGGGCTGTTCACCTCTCCGGATGAACTGCTTGACAAACACACGCAGTCTCTCAACCCTTTTAAAGCCGTTGCCTACGGCTTTATTGCCCGGCGTTTTATGAACAGAAGCATTAAAAACATAAGAAACAGCGCGGAAAAAGAATAAACATAAAAAGGTGAAAATATGAATTACGAAAAAGCAAGAAAAAAAGCGCAGGAAACGGTAAGCAAGATGACCGCTCAGGAGAAGATGAGTCAGCTTTTATATAACGCGCCCGCGATTGAGAGGCTGGGAATTGATGAATACAACTGGTGGAACGAAGCCCTGCACGGCGTAGCGAGAGCGGGCACGGCAACTGTTTTTCCTCAGGCGATTATGCTTGCGGCAACATTCAACCCGGAGCTTGTGTATAAGTGTGCCGATGTTATATCAACCGAGGGCAGGGCAAAATACAACAAAAGCGTGGAATACGGTGACCGCGATATTTACAAGGGGCTTACCTACTGGTCGCCGAACATAAACATTTTCCGCGACCCGCGATGGGGCAGAGGGCATGAAACATACGGCGAAGACCCGTTTCTTACTTCCGTTATGGGTGAAAGCTTCATAAAAGGGATACAGGGTGACGGAGAGTTTATGAAGGCTTCCGCGACATCAAAGCATTTCTACGCCCACTCAGGCCCGGAAATAGACAGGCACGGTTTTGATGCCGTAATCTCAAAAAAAGACGAGGAAGAGACATACCTCCCCGCGTTTTACAAAACAGTCAAGGCCGGTGTTTCGGGAATTATGGGCGCGTACAACAGGGTTAACGGAATACCCGCGAACTGTATGCCGATTATAAGTGAGACTCTGCGCGGCAAATGGGGTTTCAAAGGCTATTTTGTTTCCGACTGCGGCGCTCTTAATGACATTTATGAGCATCATCACTACACCGACACGGCTCAACAGGCCGCCGCCGCGGCCCTTAAAGCGGGGTGCGATCTGAATTGCGGCGACTGCTATTCACACCTGAATGACGCCTACGAGGAGGACCTTGTTGATGATGAAGATTTAACTCAGGCGGCTGTACGGCTTTTCACAATCCGGTATCTGCTCGGTGAGTTTGAGGAGAAACGGCCGTATTCCGATATTCCTTTCACAAAGGTGGACTGCCGTGAACACCGGGAGCTTAACCTGAAAACGGCAATGCAGGGCGCGGTTCTGCTGAAAAATGAGAACGGTTTTCTGCCGCTTGATAAAAACAAGAAGCTCAACATAGGTGTTGTGGGGCCTAACTCCGTTTCCGTAACCGCGCTTGAAGGCAACTATGAGGGCAAAGCGAGCGAATATATCACCTTTGCCGACGGTATTCGCAGAGTGTTTGAAAACAGCGAAATCCGTATGGCTCAGGGCTGCGGCTATATGACAGAAGAGCTTTGCAGCTGGGACGGGCATCGCAACCTGTATTCGGACGGGGCTGCCGTGGCTTCGGTCAGCGACATAACCTTCCTTTGCCTCGGGCTTGACAGCAGCCTTGAGGGTGAGGGCGAGGGCGCTGACGGCAGCGGAGCGGACAGAAAGTCTGTAACCCTGCCCGCCGTGCAGAAAAAGCTCGCGAAAGCCGTGTGTGAAAACTGTGAAAATGTTGTGGTTGTTATTATGTGCGGCTCATCTATGGACATCGGTGAGGAACTGCTATCAAAAGCCAAAGCCGTTATTTACGGCTGGTACCCCGGCGCTCAGGGCGGTCTTGCCCTTGCGAAGCTTATAGCGGGTGAGCAGTCGCCCTGCGGCAAACTGCCAATTACGGTTTATAACGCCGAAAAGCCCCTGCCCGATATGAAGGATTATTCCATGAGGGGCAGAACATACCGTTTCATTAAAGAGAAACCGCTTTTCCCCTTTGGGTTCGGCCTTAACTATACCGAAATTTCCTTTGAAAACGCGCGGGTTACGGAAGAAACACCGGATGAAATCCGCCTTGAGGCAACGCTGAAAAATACCGGCGGATATGATGTGACCGAAAAAGTGCAGGTTTACGCGAAATATTCCGACAGCAGAACCGAAACGCCGAATTGTCAGCTTTGCGCTGTCAAACCCGTTTTTGTAAAAGCGGGGCAAACGGTTCAAACGGAAATCAGCATTGACCGTTACTGGATTAAAGCGGTTGATGATGACGGCACACGCAGAGAGCCGGACGGCGAGATTACACTCTTTACAGGCGCGTCTCAGCCCGATGGTCTGAGTGTCGCTCTCGGTGCGCCGAAACCTTTTGTGATAAAGGTCAAATAATTATTTTCTTTATATATGCAACAAAACACCCGCCTAAGGGCAGTCACTCGTAAAACAGTAATGCCTCAAAGAGCGACCTTCGCACATCTTTGCAGGTATTCCTCTTCGGAATACGGAAAGT
>ONON01000088.1 GCA_900319455.1 uncultured Eubacteriales bacterium | reverse complement strand
GGTGTTCGACCTTTTCGCTTTGAGGGAAGGTTTTATCCCATTTCTCTGTTAAAATAAGGTTTTCTTTTTTTATCATTTTAATTTTCCTTCAGAGTGATTTGATTATTCCGCCGTGATTTCCGCCGTAACACTGCCGCTGCCGAGAGCGTCCCGCCAGCCGGATAAATCGTTAATTCTGCCGAGCTTTGTGTAACTCCAGGAGTTTGAACCGTAAAACATAACTATCTGATTGGATTGATAAAGCATGATGTCTCCCGCCGCGGCTTTGATGTATTTGTCATCTGAGGTCAATGTTCTGCCGAGAGCGCCCACTTTTTCAAATCCCGAATAGTCGCTCATGTCAACGGAGAGCCCTTCGGTTCTGATAATCTCATAAAATTCTTTTGCAGCGGCGTTGTTTTCGAGAGTTGCCGAAAAAGCCCTTCCGTTTATTCTGATTGTGATGTTCATTTTTTCACCTTTTTCCGTTTTATCGGTTTTGCTCTCACTTTCAGTCACCTGAGCGGTAAACGGCTGTGTGTAAGAGGCGGATTTATCCGAGCTTTCATCGGTAGCCGCCTTGCCGGAACACGCCGCAGGTGTAAGCAACAGAATTAATATTAACAATAAAACTGAAATTTTTTTCATATTTTCACCTTCGGTTGTATTGAAAAACGGCTTTGTTTGTGCTACAATTGATATTGTAACACCTAAACCTGACTTTATGTCAAGCTTTTTTTGAAAAGAGGTAATATTTATGTATTCAATAGGCCGGGTTTCGCAAATGATCAACCTTCCGATTTCAACTGTGAGGTACTATGACAAGGAGGGGCTTTTCCCGGGAATAGAAAGACAGTCCGGCATACGCAAATTCAGCGAAAAAGAGATTGAAGCTTTGCGTGTTATTGAGTGCCTGAAAGCAAGCGGACTTGAAATCAAAGATATAAAGCAGTTTATGCAGTGGGTCAGCGAAGGCGCTTCTACATACGAAAAACGCAAAGCCCTTTTTGAGGCGAGAAAAAGGGCGGTGGAAGAGGAAATCGCTAACCTTGAAAAGATGCTTGATATGGTGAAATTCAAATGCTGGTATTATGAAACGGCAATAAAAGACGGCGATGAAAGCAAAATTGAGAAAATGCTGCCCGACAGGCTTCCGCCCGAGATACAAAAACTGTATGATAACGCGCACAAATAGGAACAAGCCGCCCGTCGGGCGGCTTTTTTATATCGTCTTGTATTTTTTATTTTAACTGCAATTACGAACGGGGCGTATATCTGCCGATAAACAAAACAGCCCGCGCTGAGCGAGCCGTTAAAATCAGTCCTTTTTACCGAAAAGGCTTCCGAGTTTACCCGCAACCTCCGAAACAGTGTCGGCAGTGAGCTTTGCTTTAACAAGGTCAACCACCTTGTTTACGGCGTCATCGGGTAAATCCACACCTAAAATACCCTCAATGGTTTTTACGGGATTTTTTTCAAAATCAGCCTTGATGTTTTTGTCACTCTTGATTTTTTTGACTATTTCTTCCGCTTTTGCTTTGAAGTCCATAATTCAGCTCCTTAAATTTATTAATTATTATTATACAAATTATATAAAAGTTTTTCAAGTGCGCTTTTTACATTTTAATCAGGTCATTGAGCTTTTTTGAATAAAAGTAATTGCGAACAAGGCCGTCAAATTCCTTCCACATAGGCAGGGTTTCGCATTTTGACGCTCTCGGGCAGTTGAAATCCGGCTTTTCAAGGCAGGCTACAGGGGAAAGCGAACCCTCGGATGCTTCGAGAATCTCGCCGATACTGTATTCGTCGGGACTGCGTGAGAGTTTGTAACCGCCGCCTTTTCCGCTCGCCGCGGTGAGCAAACCCGCACTCACAAGGTCTTTCACTATTATTTCAAGGTATTTTTTTGAAATTTCCTGCCTCTCTGCAATATCTTTCAGGGGAATAAGACTGCCGTTAAAGTTTTTTGCAATGTCAAGCATAATGCGCACGGCATATCTTCCTCTGGTGGAAATCATAAAACCGCCTCCTTTTCGCCTATTATATCGCAGGGTGAATAGGTTTTTCAAGAAAAATAAAAAAAATTTTCAAAAACCTATTGACATAGTAGGTGAATGGTGATATAATTCCGACAACATCAGATTTGACAGGAGGCGGAATATAATGTTCAGCACAACTCGCAACTATATGTGTTGGCGAATGCTTTTCTCCCGGGCTTTGAAAACGGTCGGGGTTGAGGCGTTCTGTTTTGCCTGCCCTGAATTTGCTCGATGTTGAAACAGGCATCTTAAAAAGCACAGCCGTAAGCCCGGGAGTTTGAAAAAACTTCCGTTTTTTTATTTTTTAATACCGATTTAAATCTTGAACAATCAAATCAACACTTAAAGGAGACAGCAAAATGAGTAATTATAAATTTGAAACACTGCAACTTCATGTAGGCCAGGAACAGGCGGACCCCGCTACCGATTCAAGAGCGGTTCCGATTTATCAGACAACATCTTATGTTTTTCACAATTCCGAACACGCTGCGGCAAGGTTCGGACTTGCCGATCCCGGTAACATCTACGGCAGACTTACAAACTCAACTCAGGATGTGCTTGAAAAACGGGTGGCGGCTCTTGAAGGCGGCGTTGCGGCTCTCGCTCTCGCTTCCGGCGCCGCGGCAATAACATACGCAATTGAGGCTTTGGCTCAGAAGGGCGATAACATTGTGGCTCAAAAAACAATTTACGGGGGAAGCTACAACCTGCTCGCACACACTCTTCCGAATTACGGAATAGAAACCGCCTTTGTTGACATACACAATCTCGGTGAGGTTGAGGCGGCAATCAACGCAAACACAAAGGCTCTCTACGCCGAAAGCCTCGGCAACCCCAACAGTGATATTCCCGACATTGAAGCTCTCGCGAAAATCGCACATGCGCACAATATACCGCTTGTTGTTGACAACACATTCGCGACCCCATACCTCCTCAGACCGATTGAATACGGCGCGGATATTGTTGTTCATTCGGCAACAAAGTTTCTGGGAGGTCACGGCACGACGCTCGGCGGCGTAATTGTTGACTCCGGCAAATTCAACTGGCTTTCAGCCGCGGAAAAATACGCACCGATAGCAAAAGCAAATCCGAGCTATCACGGCATTTCGTTCGCTCAGGCGGTCGGAGCGGCGGCCTTTGTAACATACATAAGAGCAATTCTCCTGCGCGACACCGGGGCGGCGATTTCACCCTTTAACGCTTTTCTGCTTCTTCAAGGCGTTGAAACACTCTCGCTCCGTCTTGAAAGGCACATTGAAAACGCGAAAAAGGTTGTTGAATATCTCGCGGGTCATCCGCTGGTTGAAAAAGTCAATCATCCTTCACTGTCCGACCATCCGGACAACGCGCTTTACAAAAAGTATTATCCGAACGGAGGCGCGTCAATTTTCACATTCAACATAAAAGGCGGCCAGGAAGAGGCGTGGAAGTTCATTGACAACCTTAAAATATTCTCACTTTTGGCAAATGTCGCGGATGTCAAAAACCTTGTTATACACCCGGCGTCAACCACACACTCACAGCTTTCCGACAGCGAACTGCTTGATCAGGGCATTGGCAGAAACACAATCCGCCTTTCAATAGGAACAGAGCATATTGATGATATAATCGCCGACCTTGAAAACGGCTTTAAAGCAATTAAATAAACAAAACGGAGGAAAATAAAATGTCAAAAATATACAAAAGCACACTTGAACTCATAGGCAACACACCGCTTGTGGAAACGGTTAATATTGAAAAAGAACTCGAACTTGAAGCGACTGTTCTTGTAAAACTTGAGTATTTCAACCCGGCCGGCAGCGTAAAAGACAGAATTGCGAAAGCAATGCTTGAAGACGCGGAAAACAAGGGCCTTCTCAATAAAGATTCCGTAATTATTGAGCCTACAAGCGGCAACACGGGCATAGGCCTTGCGGCAATCGCGGCGGCAAAGGGCTACAGAACAATTCTTACAATGCCGGAGACAATGAGCGTTGAACGCAGAAACATTCTCAAAGCATACGGCGCCGAAATTGTGCTTACAGAGGGCGCTAAGGGTATGAAGGGCGCCATTGCCAAAGCGGAAGAACTCGCGAATGAAATCCCCGGCGCTTTTATTCCCGGTCAGTTTGTCAACCCGGCAAATCCCGCAATTCATAAGGCGACAACAGGCCCGGAAATCTGGAATGACACCGACGGCAAGGTGGATATCTTTATTTCGGGCGTAGGAACAGGCGGCACGGTAACAGGCACGGGCGAGTTCCTTAAAGAAAAAAATCCCGCCGTTAAAGTGGTTGCCGTGGAGCCCGCGGATTCTCCGGTGCTTTCCGAGGGCAGGGCAGGCGCGCACAAAATACAGGGCATAGGAGCCGGGTTCGTGCCCGACACGCTCAACACATCGGTTTATGATGAGGTGTTCCCCGTGCAGAATGAAGACGCTTTCGCGACAGCAAAACTGCTTGCGAAAAAAGAGGGCATTTCGGTAGGTATATCATCCGGCGCGGCTCTTTACGCGGCGCTTCAGCTCGCGAAACTTCCCGAAAACAAGGGCAAAACAATAGTGGCACTGCTCCCCGACAGCGGCGACAGATATTACTCAACAGCGCTGTTCACCGAATAAAATGAAAAGGCTTTTACCGCGTTCCGTAAGGGCTCCCGCCCCGAGGAATGCGGTCTTTTTATTTTATGTTTTGTTGAAAAAAATATAAAAATAATATATAATTGAGCCAATAAAAAATCTTCGGAGACCGGCTATGAAAAAAACTGTTTCAATTCTTATATTTTTTGCGGTTATTGTTTCATCTACGGCTGTTTCGGCTTATGCCCGTTACGGCGGAAAAAGCATTGAGCTCAATTCATATTCAATAGTTTATGAAAAGGGCGGTGTTTCTTATCATTATGAGGATGAAAACAGTAACACGGTCACACTTTTTGAGAAGAATACCGGGTTTCCCGAAAGCAGAGGCAGAAAAAACTCATCCTTTCCGGCAAAATATGACAGCCGGGATTACGGCTGTGTAACTCCGGTTAAAAATCAGGGCGACTTAGGCACCTGCTGGGCTGTAAGCACAGCCGGAGTGCTTGAAACAAACGCCGTCAAACGCGGGCTTTCCACGCTCGAAAACGCGCGCTTCTCTTATGCTCATTTAATCTGGACCGCTTTTGATGATTCCGGTATTCCCGGCGATGTTAATAACGGCGAATATATAAAACCTTTCGGCAACGGCACGCCTTACACAAGCGGCGGATATGATATTTATGCCGCGAGCAGCCTTGTGAAAGGCTGCGGGATTGTTAATGACGCCGATTTTCCTTTCGATGTTGACAACCCTGCCGATATTGACAGTTATGACAGCGCGGATTATTACAAAAACAACGGCCTTGTAATGGATGAGTTCTGCTATTTGCCTTATGACATTGCCGCTGTCAAACAGTGGATTGTTGAAAACGGCAGCGCGCAGGTCAGCTATTACGATCAATCCGACAGATATAAAAAAACAGAAAAAGAGGAGCAAACGGTTTACGCTTATTTCAGCGGCAGAGATTATTTGTCAAACCATACCGTCAGCATAGTCGGGTGGGATGATTCGTTCTCAAAAGATTATTTCAAAACCGTTCCCGCACAAGACGGCGCGTGGCTTGTCAGGGGCAGTTGGGGAGAGGAACACTGCGATGGCGGTTATTACTGGATTTCATATTGCGAGCCTTCTTTTGAGGATTTTTGCGGTTTTACGGTAAAGCGTGTTGATTACGATTTTCTTTACACATATAACGCCGCGCCTTATAACAAGCTTTATTATAATGAAAACTGCCCGTCTCAAATAGAATTCGCGAATATTTACGACACGCGTTATGTTGAAAACCTCTCCGCCGTGGGATTCTTTGCCGAAAATGGCAACGCAGATGTGAGTGTTAAGGTTTATGAGCTTGCGGAAAACGCGACATCGCCCGAAGACGGCAATCTGATTTTCAACGGCAGTTCATATATCGAAAACAGAGGCTATCATTATATTGAGCCCTCTCAGACCGTAATGCTTGAAGGCGGTAAATCCTATTCATTTGTTGTCACGCTGAGCATCGCGGACGGGAAGGCGTTTATGCCTGCCGAATCAAAGTCTCAATACGAAAATTCTCAGGAAATATTTGAGAGAAACAATATTGAATACACATCCGCGGCGGGGCAAAGCTGGTTTTACGCCGAAAACAGCCAATGGGTGGATATGAACCGATACGGCGGAAATGTTTATGTGAACATCTATACGGATTGTACCCACAGCGGCGCTTCGGTGAAAAACGCCGTAACCCCGTCCTGTAAAACCAACGGATATTCCGGCGATTGGCACTGCCCCATGTGCGGCAAAACAGAGAGCGGCTGTGTTCTGCCCGCCTGCCATAACGCCGGTGAACCTGTTTTTGAAAACAGCGTTAATTCAACCTGCTATGCCAAAGGCGGATGTGACAGGGTAATTTACTGCTCTGTATGCGGCGAGGAACTCGAGAGAGAACACATTGAGTTTGAGCTTATGCCTCATATTGATAATGACGGCGACGGAGCCTGCGATAACTGTAAAACCGTGGTTGATACCGAAAAAAACAGTCTTTATATTGCGAAACATGCTGAAATCACTGTTCCCGGCGGAAGAACAGTCAGATATAATTATAAAGTTTCTATGACCGCTTACTGCGGCAACCTGCCGGACGGTTATTATATTCAATGGTATGAAAACGGCAGCCCCGCAGGCGAAAAAGCGAATAAATCAGCCGTATATCTCACAGGTCGGCTGACGGAAAGTGAATACAGATATACCGCCGTTATTGTCGATGAAAACGGAAAAACGGTTTCACAGCCCTCCGGAGCTTCACTTACCGTTAAAACCGACAGAAGCTTCTTTGCCAGAATAATATCGTTCTTTGCCGTGCTTTTCAGACTGAATACAGTCAATCTCAACAAATAAAAAATGCCTAAAACGCGATTCTTATTTTTACTCAAAGCGGCAAAAAACTCGGCTATGTGCCCGAAAAAGACAATGTGATTTTCGCTCGCCTTATGGACGCCGGCAAGCTTCTGCTCGCAAAAAGAAAAGATGTCGAGAAAAAAGGCAGTTTCACAAAAATATCAATAGGCATTT
>ONON01000194.1 GCA_900319455.1 uncultured Eubacteriales bacterium | reverse complement strand
GTGTAGGGAATGCCGTTTGTGGGATAGAGACTGCCGACACTTCCGTTTTCATCGTATGCGACATTGAAGGTGTAGCCGTTGTCTTTTAAAAAAGAGTCAACGGTCGCCTTGTCTTCCCTGCAGTTGACGGCTATGATTTCAACGCCGTCAATTTTCTCGTTTTTGAGTTTTTCAAACACGGGCAGTTCATCGCAGCAGGGAGGACACCAGGTAGCCCAGAAATTGACAAGAACCACCTTGTCTTTATTTTTTGAAAGATTAAAGGTTGTGCCGTCATTGAGTTCCGCCGTAAAATCAGGCGCTTTCGAGCCCTCGGTCAAAGCCTCACCGGATCCGCCTGCCTTTTCTACGCGAGGCAGAAACACAAAAAGACCGACGGCGACAGCAGCGCAGATAACAATAATAATTACTTTTTTCATCAGAGTTTCTCCGTTAATCAGAACACATCGGATTCAATATAATCCACCCCGAGCGATTTGCAGTACGCGAGTGAAACGGGGTCGTTCGCGGTCCAAAGACCGACCTCCAGCCCTCTTGAATGGAACTGTTCGATCATTTCTTCTGTGATAACATTATAATCGCAGTCAATTGAAAAGCCGTAATCGAAGCATCTTTCATAGCCTTCATCGCCAGAGCCGTAGGTGAGCATTATGCGAAGGTCGGGGAAAAGCTCGTGCGCTCTTATAAGATTGTCAAAATTGAAGGATTGCAGAATACATTTGTCAAGGCTGTAAACCTCAGCCGCCATGTCAAAAATCTCTTTGACCTGCTCCTCATTAAAATCGCCTTTGAGTTCTATGAAGCATATCATATTGTTCTCTTTCATAATTTCAAGGTAGCGCTTATAGGTGCAAAGATAAACATCCTGCAGAGTTTTATACTGTTTGAGCGGCTGAGCGGTAAGCTCCGCGAAAGTATGATCGGCAACCTCAAGCTCAGTGCCGTCCTTGAGAACAACGCTGCTGTTGTGGTTGGTTACATAAACGCCGTCGGAAGTGACGCGGATATCGGTTTCCGCTCCGCCGGAGCCGTGCTGTGCCGCACCTTTGAACGCAAGTTCAGTGTTCTGATAATACTTTGATGAATAACCTCTGTGAGCTATCATACATATTTCCATTTGCTCTCCTCCTCCGAACAATCCGCTGACAGCGGTGAAAATTGAAATAATAAATGCCGTAAGCATTTTAAAAAACAAAGCTGCTGTCAAAATGATACCCCCGGTTCATATTATTTTGTATCGGAATTATATCATAAACAAGGCTTTTTTTCAACGGTGATAACACTTGATTTGAAATTTTTTTATTTTTTTCATAAAATGTGGTATAAATATTTGACAAACACAATATTTTGTGGTAGAGTATTGTAGGCAATTATAAATTGTATAATTTTAGGAGGAACAAAATTATGTCATTCAATTCTATTATCGTGCTCATTGACCATTTCACCGGCTTTATGCAGATGATCAGCTCTCACCTCGACGATTTCAATTTTCTTGATATCCCCGGCACTATCAGCCAGATATCTGAATTCTTCCAGACCGCGTTCAACTTCCCCGTATAATCTTCAGCACTTCAGCCGCTCTCCGAACGGAGGGCGGTTTTCTTTTCTCAACCCTGCGCAAAATTATACTGACATTACAGATTTTGTATAATTTGTAAGGATTTATTAATTTTTTCTTAAAGGAATTTGCTATTGTTTGACATTTTAACTTTGCGGTAATACAATATTATCGCAAGTGAAATTGCAAATAATTTACGGAGGAAATAATAATGGATATTAATGCAATCGTAAATCAGGCACTCGAATTTGCCAAGAATCTTACAGGCTTCCTCGGCGAATTCAAAGCTTCGGGAATCCTTGACCAGGTTAAGGCTTTTCTTGCAAGCATCGACCTTTCGGCTATTACAGGTCTTCTCAACAGCATCACAGGTATTTTCGGCCAGTAATTCAACTCAGATAAATACCGGCAGCGGGTTTCGCTCAAAGCGAAGCCCGCTGTTTTTTCATTATTATATACGCAAAAAACTCCCCGACCTCATAAGAGACCGGGGAGTTTTCACAGTGCTGTGTCAGATAAGCCTTCGCGAAAAATTATTTCTTTTCGGCGATAGCTGCCTGTGCCGCCGCAAGGCGGGCGATGGGAACGCGGAAGGGTGAGCAGGAAACATAGTCAAGGCCGATGTTGTGGCAGAACTCAACCGAAGTCGGGTCGCCGCCGTGCTCGCCGCAGATACCGCAGTGAAGTTTGGGATTAACGGGTTTGCCGAGATCAAGAGCCATCTTCATAAGTTTGCCTACGCCTGCCTGGTCAAGTTTCGCAAACGGATCGCTCTCGAAAATCTTGGTGTCATAGTAAGCGTCAAGGAATTTGCCCGCGTCATCACGGCTGAAGCCGAATGTCATCTGGGTAAGGTCGTTTGTGCCGAAGCAGAAGAAATCAGCCTCTGTTGCGATTTCGTCAGCGGTAAGGGCCGCTCTGGGAATCTCAATCATTGTGCCTACTTCATACTCAAGGTTTACGCCTGCCGCCGCGATTTCGGCGTCTGCGGTGTCAACAACAACCTTCTTGACGAATTTGAGCTCTTTGATTTCGCAAACAAGCGGAATCATAATTTCGGGTTTAACGGTCCAGTCG
>ONON01000027.1 GCA_900319455.1 uncultured Eubacteriales bacterium | reverse complement strand
TTGTAGTAAAGCCACATCATAGCCACCAGCACGGAGCCTATTATACCGTAAGCGCCGAATTTGTTTGAAAACGAGATATAAATTGAGAACACGACGGAAAAAGCAACCCATGCCACTGCGGTGAAAAGCGCGCCGTAACACTGCTCACTCATTTTGCGCTTGCCGGCGGGCACAAATTTAAACATAACAAGAAAAGCGAAAAACAGAATTACAGCCGCGATTAAAAATCTTGCGTATTTAAGCACCGCAAAAAGGTGTATCAACGCCGTGTTTTCGGGAAAATGAGCGGAAATAACGCTCATTATTCTGCCCCCGTAAGCAAGAATGAAAAAGCTTAAAACCAGAGTTACAACAAGGCCTGCCATATATAAAAACGAACTGCCGTAATACTTAAAAATATTGCGCGGTTTTTCAACATTGTATGCAGCGTTGAGCCCGTTCATTATTTCGCGCATCGAAGCGCTTGCGGAATAAAGAGTAAGAAGAGTGGAAACAGTCAGCGCGGCGTTGCCGCTTTTGTATATTCCCGAAATAATCCTTTTGAGAATTGTCATAGCCTGCTCCGGCATAACCGTGTTCAACTGACTGATTATGTATTCCTCCGAAATGGGAAGAAAGCGTACAACGCTCACAATCAGCATAACAACAGGAACAATCGAAACAAATATTTTATAAGCCCCGGCGGCTGAATAAAGCGGCAGTTTCCGGCTGCCGATACCCGCGCCGAAATCTTTGAAAAGAGATATAAGTTTTTTCATTTTTACCTCCGGTTTAACAAATCACACATCTGAAATATGATTTGTATTACACATTCAAATATATATATAATATATCATAACAGACTGTTTTTAATATATCATAACAGACTGTTTTGTTCAACATAAAAAAACGGCTTTCGGGCGGTTGACATCAGGGTAAATCAACAGCATCTCAAAGAAAGCCGCGGCAAATTAATATCTTTACATTTTATTCATTGAAATAAACATAAACAGGTATTATAATGTAGATATATTATTATAAATCAGGCAAAAGGAGCGGTAATATGAACGGCGGCAACATTGTGCTTATAGGTATGCCCGGTTGCGGCAAAAGCACCTGCGGGGTGCTGCTTTCAAAGCTTGTGTGCAAATCGTTTGTTGACACCGACCTTGTTATTCAGCAGTGTGAAGGCAGGCTGCTTCAGCAGATTATAAACGAGAGCGGAACGGATTATTTTGCCCGCACGGAGGAGAAAATCATTTCATCGCTCAGGCTTGAAAACTCCGTTATAGCAACGGGCGGCAGCGTTGTTTGCTACGAAAGCGCTATGAACAACCTCGCGAAAAACGCGGTGATTGTTTACCTGAAAATCAGTTATGACGGCATGATGAAACGCATAACAAACCTCAGCACCCGCGGCATACTGCTGAAAAACGGAGAAACTGTGAGAGATATGTATAACCACAGGCAGGCTCTTTATGAGAAATACGCTCAGATAACCGTTGACTGCGAAGAGGAAGCGGTTGAGAAAAATGTTGAAAAAATAAAATACGCGTATGAAAAAATAATTAATCACCCCGGAGAGTAAAAAATGAAAAAGGCTGTTATAGCGGGCGCCGGACCCGCGGGAATCACCGCGGGGCTCGAGTTGCTTAGAAAAAGTAAAGATTATGAGGTTGTAATTTTGGAGGAGAGCGGCTCCGTGGGCGGAATTTCACGCACCGTAAACCACAACGGCAACCGTATGGATATTGGCGGCCACCGCTTTTTTTCAAAGGATGAAAGCGTAAACCGTTTTTGGGAGGAGCTTATGCCTGTTCAGGGCAGACCCTCATCCGACGACATTATTACCGGCAGGCAAAAAGAACTGAAGCCGGGCGGTCCCGACCCCGAAAAGGAAGACCGTGTTATGCTTGTGCGCCAAAGAGTTTCAAGAATTTATTACCTCAACAAATTCTTTGATTACCCCATTTCACTAAAGCCGCAGACATTTATCAATATGGGGTTTTCGCGCACGGTTAAATCGGGTTTGAGTTATTTGCACTCCTGCGCCGTAAAAAGGGATGAAAACTCCCTTGAGGATTTTTATATAAACCGCTTCGGCAAAACGCTCTATTCAATGTTTTTTGAGGGCTATACCGAAAAGCTGTGGGGCAGACACCCCTCACAGATTTCCGCAGACTGGGGCGCGCAAAGAGTGAAAGGCCTTTCAATCGCGGCGGTAATAAAAGATGTGTTTTCAAAACTCGTACCCGCAAAGCAAAAAGAGGTAGAAACCTCGCTTATCGAACAGTTTGTTTACCCTAAATACGGCCCCGGCCAGCTTTGGGAAACAGCCGCGCTTGAGTTTGAGAAGCTCGGCGGAAAAATAATCAAAAACTGCAAAGTTGAAAAAACCGTTGTAAGCGACGGCAAAGTCAGTGAGTTTATTTGCAGCCTTAACGGCGAAACGGTAAGCTTTGACGGCGATGTTTTTTTCTCCTCGATGCCGATAAAGGATCTTGTTGCGGGTATGAACGGAGTTCCGGTAAACATCGGAGAAATCGCCTCCGGTCTGCCGTACCGTGATTTTGTAACCGTAGGCCTGCTTGTTGACAGGCTTAAACTCATAAACAAAACAAAAATCCCCACCCCTTCGGGCACAGTGCCCGACTGCTGGATTTATGTTCAGGACACGGGCGTTAAGCTCGGCAGAATACAAATATTCAACAACTGGTCGCCCTACCTTGTGAAAGACCCTCGAAACACCGTTTGGATAGGGCTTGAATATTTCTGCAACGAGGGCGACGACTTCTGGAATATGAGTGAAAACGAGTGCGTTGAATTTGCAGTGGGCGAGCTTAAAAAGATGGGCGTTATTGATGAAAAAACCGTTCCCGCCGACTTTCACCGCGAGCGGGTCAAAAAAGCGTACCCGGCGTATTTTGACACTTATAAAGATATTGATAAAGTTATATCTTACCTTGACGGAATTGAAAACCTTTACTGCATAGGCAGAAACGGTCAGCACAGATATAACAATATGGATCACTCTATGGTAACGGCGTTTGAAGCCGTGAGCAACATTGTGAGCGGCAAAAAAACAAAAGAAAACATCTGGAATGTCAACACCGAAGCTCAGTATCACGAGGAAAGCAAATAATGTCAAAAGGTAAAGCGGCGGCAAAAACAGTAATCTGCGTTCTGCTGGCGGCGTTTTTCGCCGCCGGCGCGGAATTTCTGCTGTCTGATTACCGCTTTTTTGAATACAGAAAATATGACGATAACCCGGCTGTTCTCTCCGAAGTGCTTGATGAGTATTTTCAGTTGCAGTCGCCTTACGGAATAATCGAATACGATGAAGACACATCGGCAAAACTCTGCGCCGATCAGACAATCCGCTGTATTGAGCTCACCGTGTCAAGCCTTGACAGCGATGAGGATAAGCTTTGCGAAATGTTCATAAACATCACGCCGGCTGATGATGAGGAAAACTGCGTTCCCGCCGTAAGGGATTATATAGGAATAGGCAAAAAAGCAAGAACATACAGGTATTATCTCAATACCCCGGTTGATGCCCGCTCGGTTGAAATAAGCATACCCGACCCGAACGGCGTAGCCTGCATCGGCAATATAACGGTAAGCCCGCATTTTAAACTCAGTTTTAATTTTTTAAGGGCGGCTGTCCTGTTCTGCTGCGCGCTTGCCGCTTTTTTAATTATCTTTTTCAGGCTTTACCGTGTTGAATACTCCCCCGACAAATGCGCACATAAAATTTTCAAAACCTGCGTGTGCGCTTTCTGCCTCGGAATTACTCTCGCGGCGTGCGTTTTTGTTCTTAACACATCAACAGAAAAAACGCCTTATCCTCTGCCGGGAAACACTGAGGATTACAACCCTTACATTCAGCAGTTTGACGCTTTTATGAAAGGTCAGCTCCACCTTGACGCCGAACCTCCCGAAGAGCTTGCCGAGCTTGACAACCCCTATGACAAGGATTCGCGCGAGGGCATATACTACCTTTGGGACAGGGCTTATTATAACGGAAAGTATTACTCCTATTTCGGCACGGGGCCGATTCTCACGGGCTATCTGCCTTATTACATTATAAAACACGAACTGCCGTCATACAGGTTTATCACCTCCCTTTACACAATGCTTTTCACGCTTTTCTTTACCCTCTCTCTTTTCAAATGGGTTGAGGTTTTCAAAAAGAAAATTCCCTGTGTTTTGCTGTTCATGATAACTGTCAGCGCGCTTTTTTCAAGCTTTATTTTTCTTGAAATGCGCGGAATAGAAGCGTTTTATTATCTGGCGCTTTTGAGCGCGGGAGCGTTTGCCGGCGCATTTGTGTTTTTTACGCTTTGCGCGTTTTCGTGCAAAAAAAGAGTGCCGCGCCTTTTTCTTATGGTAATATCCGGGCTTTCATTCGGGCTTGCTTTTCTGTGCAGGGTAAACACGGTTATTGTGCCTGGCACGGTTACCGCAGGTGTGCTTGCCGTTTATCTTTTTAAAAGTGTTAAATCAAAAACCGGGATTTTCCCGACAGCCTGTGACCTTTTATGCCTCGGCGCCCCCGTCGCGGTTTGCTGCGCGGCGGCTTTTGCGTTCAATTATCTGCGTTTCGGCAACCCTCTTGATTTCGGCACGGATTATCAGCTGACCGTCAGCGACACATCTCTTAACAATCTTTTTGCGGGCGGAATACCGGCGGCTGTATTCTACTACTTTTTTGAGCCGTTCAAAATAAAAGAAACATTCCCGTTTCTCTCGGTGGGCAGAGGCGGTGAGTATCCGATTGGGAACAGATATGTTTATATTGATGACAATATCGGCCTTTTTGCCGTGCCGCATAATATAGCCCTTGCGCTTTTACCCGTTTACCCCTTCGGCAAGAAGAAGAGCGGATATGAACACGCCGCCGTTATTATGGGCTTTGGGGGGCTGTTTGTTTGCGCTTTTCTCGATTTCTGCCTTGGCGGCGTTATTTTCAGATACACCGGCGACATCTCATTCGCGGGCTCTTTTATTGCGGCGGTTATTCTGTTTGAAATAATACATAACCTTGAGCAGTTCAACAGCCGCTTTCTCAAAATAATAAGGCCCTGCGCGAAAGCGCTGATAATGCTCGGCTGCGCTGCCTCGGTTGTGACGGCCTCGCTTGAGGCTTTGACAGTTGACGGCAACCTTTCCGCGTTCAGACCTGAGGTATATGAAATACTGAAACGCGCTTTCTGCTTTTGGCTTTGACTTTGTAACTAATTTGTAATTTAATTGTAACTGAAATGATATTGTAAATTTCAAAACATAGGCATATAATAGTGGCAACTTAAGTAATTGATTACTACGCAAGAGCATAATTATAGATTATCGCCTTTTCATTTTTTTGTTCCACTCAGCAGAAAGCAGACTTGAACCGTCTGCTT
>ONON01000006.1 GCA_900319455.1 uncultured Eubacteriales bacterium | reverse complement strand
GGAAGGTTTTCGCCTCACGGATGTGGGCGCGGATTGCGGAGTTGCAGAGCATAAGCTCGGTGGCAACCACGCGGCCGTCCTTGTCGATTCTCGGGATTAACTGCTGCGAAACCACACACTCGAGAACATCGGCTATCTGGGTACGGATCTGTGACTGCTGGTGGGCGGGGAAGGAGTCAATCATACGGTCAACCGCGCCGGCAACGTCGATTGTATGAAGCGTTGAAAGCACAAGGTGGCCGGTTTCAGCCGCCGAAAGGGCGGTCGCGATTGTTTCATTGTCTCGCATTTCGCCCACGAGAATAACATCCGGGTCTTCACGGAGGGCCGCGCGAAGAGCGTTTGCGAAGCTCTTGCAGTCCGTTCCGATTTCACGCTGATTGATTATCGCCTTGCCTTTGGGATAAATGTATTCGATAGGTTCTTCGATTGTTATGATGTGGTTGCTGAAGGATTTGTTGATTAACTGAACAAGAGCCGCGAGAGTTGTTGATTTGCCGGAGCCCGTAATGCCGGTAACAAGAATTAAGCCGTGCCTTTTGTGCTGAAGGTTCACAAGAGCTTCGGGAAGCTCAAGCTCCTCGATGGAGGGAATTGAGCCCCTGAGAAGCCTGGCGGCTATTGCGGTGGTGCCGCTCTGCTGGTAAACATTGACTCTGAGACGGACATCGTCAACCGAATAGGCAAAGTCGATTTCGCCTTCTTTTTTAAGAGCGTCTATCTGAATGGGATTTAAAATCTCATAAGCGAGTGATGTACACTCCGCAGGGGTGAGCGGCTCTTCAAAATCAATGGCCTCAAGTGAGCCGTTGTGCCTCATTGAAGGAGGATAGCCCGCGCAAATATGAAGGTCGGACGCGCCGACTTCGGCACACTTCTGAACACACTCTGCAAATTTTAACATCTATTTTTAACCTCCGGGAATTGGTAAATCATAATCAGGTTTCAGCCGAAACCTTAAGCATTTCGGTAATTGTGGTAATGCCCTCAATAACATATTGAGCCGCGCTCATACGAAGCGTGTGCATACCGTCTTTAAGAGCGGCGTTTTTAAGCTCTTCGGTGTTTGCCTTTGCGGTTATAAGGCGCTTTAACTCGGGCGTGACCTGCATTATTTCATAAACGCCGGTTCTGCCGTAGAAGCCTGTGTCGCCGCACATCGGGCAGCCGCAGGGGTCATATATTGTGAAGGGCTTATAGACGGGAATGCCCAAAATACGCTTTTCTTCATCGGTTGCGTCTCTGCCCTTTTTGCAATGCTGGCAGAGCTTGCGCACAAGCCTTTGCGCTATAACGCCGACAACAGAGTCCGCGATAAGGTAGGATTCAACGCCCATATCAAGCAAACGGGTGATTGTTGCTGCCGACGAGTTTGTGTGCAGCGTGCTTACAACCAAGTGGCCGGTGATGGATGCCTGAACAGCGATTGAAGCCGTTTCATAGTCTCGGATCTCACCTATCATAATTATGTCAGGGTCCTGACGGAGGATGGCTCGAAGGGCGGAGGCGAATGTAAGGCCCGCCTTCGGGTTAACCTGAACCTGGTTAAGACCGTTTATGTTTGCCTCGACAGGATCCTCAACGGTGATGATGTTAACCGTTTCATCATTGAGAGCGGAAAGCGCCGTGTAAAGTGTTGTTGATTTGCCCGAGCCGGTGGGGCCGGTAACAAGAATAATGCCGTTTGGTGTTTTAAGAATATTGTCAAAACGCTCAAGTTCCGCTTCTCTCATACCGAGCTGAGCCTTTGTTTTTGTAAGACCGACCGTGGAAGCGATACGCATAACCACTTTTTCGCCGTATGATGTGGGAAGAATGGAAACACGAAGGTCATACTCAAGGCGGTCAACATGGATTGTGATACGGCCGTCCTGCGCGCGGCGTTTTTCGGAAATATCCATACCGCCGATGATTTTGATACGCGTAACAATAACGGGCAGAAGCTCTATGTCATAAGCCATGACATTTTTAAGAACACCATCTATGCGGAAGCGTATGACAACCTTTGTTTCGTGAGCGTCTATGTGAATATCACTGGCTCTGGAACGAACCGCCTGTTCAAGAATTGAACGAACAAGCTGAACGATGGGGGCGGACTGAAGGTCGGTTTCTTCCTCTTCTTCATCGTCTGCCATTGCGGCGAGTTTGCTCTCACGGTCTTTTGTGAAGGCCTCAACCGCCGACATAGCCTCTTCGGAGCCGTAGTATTTGTCAAGAAGACCGTTGATTTCGGTAGCGGTTGAGATTCTGGGCTCAATCTGGCAGCTCGTTATCATTGTAAGGTCGTCTATGGCAACCATATCAAGCGGGTTCGCCATAGCAACAACGAGTATGTCTGTGTTGCCGTCGAGGAATTCAACCGGAGCCGCGTTGTGCTGTCTTAACACTCTGCCGTTAATCATCCTTACAATTTCGGGCGGAAGTGTAACGGCGCGAAGGCTTATATAGGGAACATCGAGCAATTCACCCTGAGCCCTTGCTATGGACTCATCATCGCAGAGTTTGAGGTCGCGTAAACACTCACTGAGGTTTTTGCCTGTTTTCTGGCTCTCCGCGTATGCCTGCTCGAGTTTTTCTTTTGTAACTTTGCCGTTGGCAAGGAGTATGTCGCCAAGATTATTGCCGTCTCTGTTAAAAGTCATGCTTTACCTTCCCTTTGGTACGCAGCTTACCTGCCCGCAAAACCGATGACCTGAAGTTTACGGGAGCCGCGTAATCCGCAAACAAATTTATGTTAGAATGCACGTATTTTATTCAATAGTTCAATCCTATTATCCGATAAAACCGCCGTTTTGTCAAGAAAAATATTTTTATTTATTTATATATACATCGGCAATCCACTTTATTTTCCCGTTCAAAAGCAGCGATGCAACAACATATTGTGCTTTTCAAAGAAAAAAATTCCGGCTGAAAAACCGGAATTTTTAAAAATCTGAAAATTTAATAAATCATTTACATTTGCTTTACTGCGCCGTACGCTGGGCAAGGCCTTTGATTGTGCTGACAGCCCAGTCGAAGGTGTCTGTGGTAAGGATTGAACCGCAGTATTCGCACTGAGCGGAGTGGTTAACATCCACATGGGCGCCGCAGTTCGGGCAGACCTGAACCGTTGTGCCGCTTGCCTGCTGTGATGTGAGCCCCTTACTGCGAACAAGGTTCCATTCATATTCCATAAACTTTTCAACTTTGTCGGAGCCGCGAACGATGCTACCTGTGTTGTCATCCGTAACATAATCAACTATTCTCGCTTTGAGACGGGCAACCATAACATCATTTTCGCCCTCCTGCTTCCAGCCGACAATATTAACATCGAGAACCGCGATACGGTCTATTATGTTTGTCTGATGCTTTGTGCGGTAATTTTCAAGCTGGCGGTCCATCTGCGCGTAGAACGCGTCTGTAAGATACGGACGCAGGTCGTCCATTTTCTTTGCCTGCCAGGAGTTCTGGAATTTGACATAAAGATTTGAAAGTTTTTCTTTAAACTCCGCCTCATTGAATCCGGGGTCAAGGGTAAGGTATTCGCTGACGGGTTTGAGCGTTCTGATGTCCGTCGCGGTCGCTCCGCCGCCCGTAACCTTTTTGGGTGCCTTGCTCTTCTTTATTCTGTGAACAATATAGCAGATAAGAATAATCAGACCGACAAGCACAAAAAAGCCGAGCAGAGGCGAGCCCCCGCCGCCCTCTCTGCCGTAGCCCGAGGAATCGGTTCCGCCGTAATAGTAACCACCGCCGTAGCCGCTGTTATAGCCGCCTCCGTAGTCATAACTGTCGTTGCCGCCGTAATCGTAGCTGTCATAACTGTCATAGCTGTCGTAACTGTCATAACCGCCGTAATCGCCGTAATCTGAATCGCCGCCGAAATCGCCGAAATCGGCGTTGACCGCAAACACGGTTGCAAACAGCAAAGCGACAGCGGCCAATATGGAAAAGAGTTTTTTGAATCTCATACTGCACCTCCGGATTTATATTGTCAATTATACTATATTTCGGGCCGCATTTCAAGTGCCGTGAGAATTATTTAGGGCTGAAACGGAACGGGATGGCTCTCACTGGAATGTTCAAAGGAGAGAAAATTGTTTCTTTCACTGTAACACCATTTCATTCCGAACGCCTTTGCGAAAGCGTCAGCGGGAATATACAGCTGCTCTCTTTTGCCTCTGAAAACCTTTGATTTGAATTTCATTGCTCCGTTTTCTGTCTGAGCAATATCGCTGCCGAGAGTAAACACGGCTCTGTGATTGTAGAGTTCAATCTCAACGCTGTCTTTTTCGCGTTTCACATCCGCTCCGATAAACGAGGCGAGCACAGCGGCGGCTATAAACCATACTCCGTCGATTTTTTCCGGCGGAACATCAACCTGAGCAAGCCCCGGATCCATACCTTTGAACAGCATTCTTGTTCTGTTGTATCTCGGAGCGAGCGCGTGGGGATATATCATATCTTCTTTTTTGTCAATAACACACCTGTCAACGGTTCTGCCGTCATCAAGCATCTCCGTGAGAGTTATTCTGTCGCCGTCAACCTCAACAAGAGCGTAAGCGGAAACATTTTCCTCCTGCGGAAAAAACGCGCTGTGCCACACCTTGGCAAGCGTTCTCGACCCCGGAGGATTGCAGTTCCCGTTGCCGAGCATATAATGGACGGTGCCCTGAGAAGGTCTGTCGAAAATCTCTTCGTTTTTTATCGGGAAGCTTCGCGAAAAATTATGCTCATGCCCGGAAAACATAATATCGCACATCTCCATACTGCCGCGCATAACGGGGTAAGCGTCATCGTTTTCACAGTCCGTTCCCGAGTAATAAACGGGAAAATGGTAGGTTCCCAATTTCCATTTTTTGGCAGTATTTTTCAAGTCGGTTTTCGCCCATTCATCCGTCTCTTCAGGCCCGTTTATGCTGAAAACAATGAAATGAGCGTCGCCGTAATCAAATGAATAGTTCTCTGTTTTCCAATTATCCGCCCCGTTGTCGGGATAAGCGTTCACAAACTGTTTGCAAAAAAACTCAGCCGGTTCGGCGTAATACCTGCCGATACCGTTTTTATAATCCTCAAAGCCCCTGTTGTCGTGGTTGCCCAACGCCATCATAAACGGCATGCTTTCAATCACGCCTTCAAGTCCGCAAAACAGCCCGTTCCACTGCTGTTCGTGCTGACCGCAATCCGTGCTGTCGCCGGCGGAGAGAATAAATTTTATTTCGGGATGTTCTTTCAGTATCTTTTTTATAAACGCGCCGAGTTGAGAATAATCCGGCAGGTCGTGAGGCTCGCCCTTTTGGAAATCCGAAAGAGCCAGAAATGTGAATTTGCCGGTGTTTTCCGCCTGAGTTTCAAATGAGAACTCCGCGCTTCTGTTATTTTCATCGCCGCAGGTGTAATAATATTTTGTGCCGGGCTTAAGATTGTGAAGCCTCGCAGTATGAATAAAGCTTGTGTCTATATCACTGTCAAATATATGATTTTCAGCCTCGCACCTGAGCATCTCGCCTTCCGCCGTGCGGTATTCAACATATCCTTTTTCAGCCTGAACGCATGTACGCCAGGTTACAGCCATATTATAGCGGGAATCATCATAAAAACTTATCATTATGTGGTCCGGATTTTCGGATGAGCCTCTGACAGGTTTTGTTTTTTTCATATCAATCTCCGTTCAAACTGAAGAAGGGAGCGTCAGACAGCTCCCTCCCGTAAATATAAAATTAAAGCAGTTTTATGCCCGCGTTTTCACATTCCTTCACCATCGCTTCAGGCCATACGGACGCCTGAACCTCGCCTATGTGAGCTTTGCGCAGGAAGAACATACATATTCTGCTCTGACCTATGCCTCCGCCTATTGAATAGGGCAGTTCTCCGTTGAGCAAAGCCCTGTGGAACGGTAATTCCTTTCTTTCGGGGCAGCCGCGGATTTCAAGCTGTTTTTCGAGAGATTCCTCATCAACTCTGATGCCCATTGAGGAAAGTTCAAACGCCATATCGAGAATGGGATAGTAAACCACAATATCGCCGTTGAGTTCCCAATCGTCATAATCGGGCGCTCTTCCGTCGTGAATTTCGCCCGATTTAAGCGTCCCGCCGATTTTCATAATGAAAACAGCCTTTTTCTCGCGGGCTATCCTGTTCTCTCTCTCTTTCGGAGTGAGTTCGGGATACATATCCTCAAGTTCCTGCGTGGTGATAAAGAAAATATCTTCCGGCAGAAACCTCTCGAAAAAGTCATAGTCTCTGGCGACATAACGCTCGGTATGGCGCAGTGAGCTGTATATCAGGCGCACATTGTTTTTAAGTGTTTCTTCTGTTCTGTCACATTTCTCAATGCGTTTTTCCCAATCCCACTGGTCAACGAAAACCGAGTGAATGTTGTCAACATCCTCGTCACGGCGTATGGCGTTCATATCGGTGTAGATACCCTCGCCGGGGCGTACTCCGTATTTTTTAAGAGCATATCTTTTCCACTTTGCGAGAGACTGAACAATCTCAAACTCTTTGCCGGTATAGTCTTTTATATCAAACGCCACGGGGCGTTCAACGCCGTTGAGCGTATCATTGAGCCCGGACGCCTTGTCCACAAACAGAGGTGCGGAAACCCTCATGAGCTCAAGTTGAACCGCTATATCTCTTTCAAAATAATCTTTGATTTTTTTTATGGCTATCTGCGTCTGCCTGACATCAAGCGCCGACTTGTAGCCTTCGGGTATTGAAAGCCTGTACATTTTTCGCTCTCCTTAAAAAATTAAAGAATAATACTTTAATGATAATAACACACCTTAATTCCGTTTTCAATAAAAAATTGTTATTCGCACGCATATTACGGGATGATTTTTCTTCCGAACGACGAAAAGACGCCCTTGCGGAAGGCGTCTTTTCTATAGGGTTGAATTGAGGAGGGGTATTGTTGCCGTTATACGGCATAGTACCTTCGGGGGGTGCGGCTCCCCCGTATCGGGTACAGTTACATTGTAAACGCTAAATGTTAAGTGACTGTGAATTAACCCGAAACAATTTGTTGAAAAATTGTGAATTGTCAAGCGCCGCAGGAACAACTCAAATTAAGTTTGTATAATTTTCGCGGTTTTGCTTTTTTATTGAATATTATCGCTCTCAGGCGATCCGCTGCCGACATCCGGATTGAAAAAGCCTTCATCGGTCACAGCATAATCTTGCGGAGGCACGGAATAATCCTGCGCGGCGGCGGCTCCGTTATCATAAACGGGGGCCTCATCCGGCATACCGTATGAGAAACCCTGCTCAGGAGGCATACACCCGGGAGCAAAAGCAGGTGCTTTAACGGCTTTTTCTATTTTACAGCCGAAAAAGCACACCGCGAACAGGCCGAGCATAATAAGCAGCAGCCCGAAACCCTTGCCGCAAAGCTCAACAAGTTTTGCCGCCATAAGAGCCGTGTCATCAACCGAAGCGGCCTGTGAGCCGCCGAAAAAGTAGGAATAAAAATCAAAACTCTCATCCGCTCTGTCAATGACGGCTCCTTTTGTGAGCGCGCTGACGGTATCTTTCACGCCGCAGGAAAGGATAAACCCCGACGCAACGGACGCAACGCCCGACAGACAGCCGGCCGCCGGAAAAAACAAAACTTTTTTATTCATCATTTCACTCTCCCTGTTTGTTTTCAAGATAATCCGAAATAGCGACAACTCCGCCGTCTTCAATGTAAACTCTCGGAACGCGCTTGTTTATGCCGCATATTATTTCATAATTGATTACATTTGCGCTTTCGGCAATTTCATCAACGCTTATTTCCTCACTGCCGAAAACGGTAACCGTCATGCCTTCGTGTACATTTTCTATTCCCGTAACATCAAGCATACACTGATCCATACATATTCTGCCGACAACCGGAACCTCTTTGCCGTTTATAAGCATTTTCGCTTTGCCGGAAAGAGCCCTCGGCAACCCGTCCGCATAGCCTACGGGAACCGTGGCGATTTTCATGTCGCGCTCCGATGTGAATGTGCGCCCGTAGCTTACGGGCGTTCCTTCCGGAATCTTTTTGACCATTGACACAACAGTTTTCATTTTCATTACCGGTCTGAGCTTGATTTGTCCGCCTATAAACTCCGAGGGTGCCAAGCCGTAAAGTATGATGCCCGGGCGCACCATATCAAGCTGCATTTCGGGGTATATAACCGTCGCCGCCGAATTACAGCAATGACGCAATTCAAACTCAACGCCGAGCTGCCCGACTTCATGAACAAGCCCTATAAAAAGGTCATACTGCAAACGCGTAAACGCCTCACCGTCTTTTTCATCCGCGCAGGCAAAATGGGTGAATATGCCTTCGGGGTAAAGGCCTTCAAGCCCGCATGCCAGCGCAATCTCCTCGGCAGCGGCGCTGTCGGCGACAGAATCGTGATATGTGAAGCCGAGCCGGCTCATGCCTGTATCGACTTTGATATGAATGCGCACCTGCACCCCGTTTTTCGAGGCGTTCTTCGCCAGTGCTTTCGCGTATTCAAGGTTAAACACAGCCTGCGAAATTCCGTTAAAAGCGAGCCTCTCGGCGTATTCCGGCGGTGTATAGCCGAGAATAAGAACAGACGAGTCCGGCGCGGCGCTTTTGACCTGCATCGCCTCTTCAAGATTTGAAACAGCGAACCATTCGCAACCGCATTTGCAGAGTTCTTTAACAACCTGCTCCGCTCCGTGACCGTAGGCGTCCGCCTTTACAACAGCCATTACGCGCGCGCCTGATGTGAGTTTTGAAGAAATCTGTTCGTAATTCTCACGCAGAGCGTCCGTATCTATATCGAGCCATGTTCTTCTGAAATAACTTTTCAAGCCGTTTCCTCCGCATTACAGATTTGCACTGTTCTATTTTATGATTTTATTAGTTTTATGTCAAGTGCTTTTGTTACCCGTCTATTATTGTATTATATTTATTTTATCTTGACTTTTTATATATGCGCGTGTATAATTAATCCATTATTCTGGAGCAGTTTGCCGAACGCCGGCATCTCTCCCACATCCTGCAAAGGAGGCGGAAAATGAGCATTCACCTTACCGAAAACGCGCAAAAGAACCTCGATTTTTACTGTGAGCAGATAGTTGAAAACTCAAAATTTGACCTTGAAGATTACGATTTATCCAGCGTAAAGCGCGGCCTTCGCAACCCGGACGGAACCGGTGTTACCGCGGGCGTTACCAATATATGCAATGTTGAAGGCTACTATATTGATGATAACGAGCGTATTCCCCGCGAGGGCAAACTGAGATTTCGCGGAATCAATATGAAATATATTGTTGAAGCGTGCGAGGATGAAAACAGATTCGGCTATGAGGAGGTTGCCTGGCTTCTGATTTTCGGCAGGCTGCCCACTAAAAATGAGCTTGAACAGTTTACCCGCAATCTCGGCGCCAACAGAGAACTGCCGCAGGACTTCACGGAAGATATGATTATGAAAGCGCCCTCGCCCGATATTATGAACAAAATGGCGCGTTGCGTGCTGGCGCTTTATTCTTATGATGACAACCCTGATGACACCTCCGTTCTCAATATTCTTACGCAAAGTCTGCAGATACTCGCAAAAATGCCCGAAATAATGGGCAACGCCTACCAGGTGAAGCGCAGGCACTATTACCGTCAGAGTATGTCAATTAACCCGGTAAACCCCCTGCATACAACCGCGCAGGCTATATTGAGCTGCATACGCTCCGACGGTTCGTTCACCGATGAAGAGGCCAAACTGCTTGACACCTGCCTTATGGTTCACGCGGAACACGGCGGCGGCAATAACTCAACCTTTGCCACAAGGGTTCTCTCATCAAGCGGAACCGACACATACTCGGCCATAGCGGCGGGTATAGGCGCCCTCAAAGGTCCGCGCCACGGCGGAGCCAATATAAAGGTTGCCCAGATGGTCGAACTCCTGCGTCAGAATGTGGCGAATATCAATGATGAAGGTCAGGTGGCGGACTACCTCACAAAAGTAGTCAACAAAGAGGCGGGAGACGGCTCCGGGCTCATTTACGGTATGGGGCACGCGGTTTACACCATCTCCGACCCAAGGGCTGTTATCCTTAAATCAAGGGCTGAAAAGGCCTCTGTCGGAACCGAGTTTGAAGAGGATTTCCGGCTTTTGAACACCATTGAAAAACTCACGCCCGAAATCTTCCTGAAAGTCAAAAACAACAAAAAACCTCTTTGCGCAAATGTTGACCTTTACTCAGGCCTCATTTACAAAATTCTCGGTATTCCCGAAGATTTGTTTACCCCCATATTCACCGTAGCGCGCATAGCGGGATGGTCTGCTCACAGGCTTGAGGAAGTTCTCACCGGCGGCAGAATAATCAGGCCCGCATACAAAAATGTCATAAAACCAGGCAAATATATTCCCATTGACGAACGCTGAGAGGCGTTTGTTTTGAGAAAATTTACAGATAGGCGGTATATTAATTATGGAAAAAACCCGTAATACAGGCTTTCTTATTTCAACAATCGCGTTCTGCGTTGTTGCTCTCGCGGCTCTCCCTTTGAGAACCTATCAGTTTTTAACCAACATTGAGGCCGGAACCGGCTTCTACATTGACTCGGCAAATATACTTATTTATGTTCTTTACGGAATAATAGGCGCGGGAATAGTTATCTCAATGGCGTCCGCTCTGCTTTACAAAAGCGAGCTCGGGTTTGACAGAACCCCCGCGAAGCGCCCCGTTCAGGGCATAATCTCCCTTCTGACGGCTGTTGCGGTTCTTTTTGACGCGGCGCTTGACCTTAACACAATTCTCAATTACAGCCCCGAAACATCGGAAATGACAAAGGTTTCGCTGTATGTTCTGTGCGCCCAGTCCCTGTTCGCGGTGCTTGCCGCAATCTTTTTTGTGGTTTTCGGAATAAGTATGCTCTCCGGAGCTACAAACGCTTCGGAATATAAAATCATTTCCGTGGCTCCCACGGTATGGTTTATGTTCCGCCTCATATTCCGTTTCACTGCAACAATCAGTTTTATAAAGGTTTCCGATCTTCTTCTTGAAATGTTTATGCTGGCGTTTATGCTTATTTTCTTCACCGCGTTTGCCCAGCTGAACTCAAAAATCGAATCCAAAGGCCTTGACTGGAAGCTTGTGGCGTTCGGTCTTCCCGCCGCCGTGCTTGCTCTTGTGTGCTTTATTCCGAGATTCATAATGGTAATTTCGGGCAAATCGGAAATGCTTTACACCGGCTCGCCCGTTGAATACTGCGACCTTGCGACCGCACTTTTCGCTCTTTCAATAGTTCTTACCAGAATAGGCTGGGTAGGCGGTAACGCCGACGCGAAAGAAGAAGCGCAGGCGGACGAAAACGCCGAAGCCGAAACAGAGGAAACAAAAGACAACTGATTTATGAATTTCACCGATATTTTCGGGGTGATGAAGCTTGCCGCGCAGCAGGTTCTTATTCTGTACCTGATGGTGGCCGTCGGTTTTGTTACGGACAAGACTCATCTTTTTACGGAAAAAGCGGCTCTTATGTGTACCGATTTGCTGTTTTTCATCATCACCCCGGCAAAAATAATCGAATCATTTTTAACTCTTGAATACTCCCCCGACACTCTTAAAAATCTTTTTATCGCGATCGGTATGGGGCTGCTTATGCACGCGGCTGCGGCTGCGATAAGCACACTGTCATTTCGCGGGGGCGATAAAGAAAAAGCGGCAATTTACAAATACGCCTGTGCGTACGGCAACTGCGGTTATATGGGGCTGCCTCTTACTAATGCGCTTGTCGGCCCTCAGGGAGTGTTTTACTGCTCCGCCGTGATTATCTCATTTCAAATTTTCAGCTTTACTCACGGCATTACCGTTATGAGCAAAAGCGGAGAGGCCAAAAAAATTGATTTCAAAAAAATCATACTCAACCCCGGCGTTATAGCCGTAATCATCGGGCTCCCCTTCTATCTTCTTAACATTCACCTGCCCGAAATCGCATATAAACCCGTTGAATACATAGCGTCTCTCAATACTCCTTTGGCAATGCTTATGTTCGGCACATACATAGCGCACTCTGATTTTCGCTCTATGTTCAGAAACTGGAGAATTCCCGTTGTTGCCGTTCTCAAGCTTCTTGTGTTGCCCGCAATAATGATTGCGCTGTGCAAAGCGTTCGGTTTTACGGGGGCATTGCTTTCAACTCTTGTGCTGACCGCTTCCGTACCGCCCGCGAACAACACGGTTCTGTTCGCGGCAAAATACGGGCGTGACACCGGCCTTGCGTCGCAGGTTGTTTCGGCGGTAAGCCTTATGTCGATTGTTACAATCCCGCTGACTACGGGAATCATTTCAGCTATATGAATGAAATTGTTAAAAGAATTATGGATGAAGCCGCGCCATCCTGGGGTGTGTGCGATTTTGAGCTGCTTCGCTCAAGGCTGATAGACTGCCGTGCGAAAAGCAGGCTGCCCGAAAACGCAAAGCGGGTAATAACTGCCGTTTTTCCCTACCTGCTCAGTGAGGAGAATTATAAAAACTCCAACATCTCAAAATACGCCGTTGTAGGCGATTACCACGCGGTAATAAACGGCAGAATGAAAAAAGCGGTTGAGCAATTGCAAAATGAATTTCCCTGCGAAAGCTTTGCCACTTTTGCCGACAACTCACCTATACCTGAGGTTTCCGCCGCCCTGTTGAGCGGTCTCGGTGTTCTGGGTGAAAACTCTCTTTTTATTCATGAACGCTACGGCACCTATGTTTTTATAGGGGAGATTGTAACATCTCTTGACCTTCCCTGTACCGGCGCTGAGGTCAAAATGTGCATTCATTGCAAAAAATGCCGTGACGCCTGCCCCACCCGCGCAATCGGAGACAGAGGTCCCGACCCGGCTAAATGTCTCTCGGCAATCAACCAGAAAAAAGGCGAGCTTACCGACGAGGAAAAAGCTCTTATAAAATCAACCGGCTGCGCCTGGGGCTGCGATATATGCCAGACTGTCTGCCCGATGAATCAAAAAGCCGAGCTTTCGGATATTGAGGAATTTATCAACAGCGCCGTGCCTCGCATTGAGAGCGGCTGTGAAATTGAGGGCAGAGCCTACGAATGGCGCGG
>ONON01000096.1 GCA_900319455.1 uncultured Eubacteriales bacterium | reverse complement strand
GAAAAGCGTTGAGGTCAAAATGATTGACGGTCACGGCGAGCAGTCCGCTATGCGCGAGGTGGCAATCAGCCCTCCAGAGGAGCCGCCGACAGCGCAGGATGTAACCGTAAGATCAACAACGGAAAAAGCCTCAAAACTCACAACAGAAACAACAACAACGGCGACAACCGAGAAAACCACCAAAGAAAAAACAACCAAGCCATCAACGGTGAGAACCACCAAAGAAAAAACAACAAGAACCACGGTTGCGAAAACAAAGCGTGAAACAACCGTGCCGGCAACCGAAAAAAGGCAGACCTCAACAAAGGCAAACACGCAAAAAACCGCAGACATCGCAAAGGTCACAACCGCAAAATTCAAAGCTCAGAAAAAGCAGACTGCCGAAACAGCCAAACAGCCCAATGTTACGCAAAGTATCTTTACGCAAAGCAACGCGGCACAAAGCGTTACGGTAACATATTCATATCTGACCGATGAATACACAACATACACATCGGATGAAAAAGACAGTTCAAAAACCAAAAAGACGGTTGCGTCCCTTGTAAGCGTTTTGCTTGTTATTGCCGCCTGCGTTATCGGGGGCGCGTCAAAAAAAGAAAAATCCGAAGAAGAATAACAATCCGGAAGGAGACTGAAAATGAAACACGGCATATTCTCTAAAATCACGGCAGTTGTAATTGCGGTTATGCTTATCTGCCTGCCGCTTTTCAACGCGTTCGGCGCAACCGGCGATGAAAGCGCGCAGGAGTGCCCGTATATCTTTATTCACGGTTTTATGGGAACAGATTTGTATGAAAACCCCGACGATCCCGATTCCGATGTTATCTGGCCTCCTTCAACGGATTCCATTCTCGAGGCTGTCAAGGTGGCTCTTCCGGCGCTCGGTAAACTCATTTTAGACAAGGATTGGGACGCTTTCTCAAAGAAGGTTATGCCTTACGCATACGCGATTTTTGAGCCGGTTATGCTTGCGCCTGACGGCACTGTCAAGGATAATTCAGGCGCACGTATGGTTTATCCGGAACCCGAAGATGTCAAAAGCGACTCGCACCTCAATTTTAAATACGATTGGCGTATCGATCCGATTGAGGTTGCCGCTCAGCTCAATGACTTTATTGATTATGTTCTTGAAAACTCCGGCAGCGAACAGGTTATGATAGAATGCCACTCCTTCGGCGGAATAGTTGCCAACACCTACGCGAAGCTTTACGGCAATTCAAAAATCAGAAGCATTGTTTATAACACCACCGCGATTTACGGTGAAGGCTACACGGGCGAAATGCTTTCCGGCCATATTGTTCTCAACGGCGAATCTCTTACCGAATATCTTAAAATGACTATGGATCGCAACGAATACCGCAACCTCATAAACGGTATTTTCAAGCTTCTTTATGATGCCGGTCTTACGGACGCGGTTTGCGCTCTCGGCAACAAAATAATTGACAACCTTGCCGCTGACGCCAGCACGCAGGTTCTTGCTCCGCTGTTCGGAGGCTGGCTGAGCATCTGGGCTATGGTGGAGGATGACACCGTTGATGAGGCTATGAGTTATGTTTTTGACACCCTGTATGCCGGCAGTGACGTTGACCGCAGCGGCCTTCTTGAAAAAATCAATGATTACAACACAAGAATAAGACCCTATAAAACAGAAACACTCAGGCAGATGAATGACAGCGCGAATGTGTATGTTATTTCACGCTACGGATACTCCGGACTTTTGCTTGTTGATTCTTGGAAAACGGTGACCGACGGCACTGTTGATTCAAAAAACTCCTCATTCGGCGCTACAATCGCCCCTTACGGCGAAACGCTTACGGAGGAGTATCTTTCGAAAGCGGACTCGAAATATATTTCACCTGACAAAACGCTTGACGCTTCAACCTGTATGTTCCCGGAGCAGACCTGGTTTGTCAGACGCTTTGAGCATTCCGACGGCTGCCGCACCTGTGACGATTTTATTATGAAGCTCCTGTGTTATGACGGCCAGGCGGATATCGGAACATTTGAGCAATATCCGCAGTTTATGTATTATGACCTTGAAAGCGACAGCATTATGCCGGATGAACTTATTGATAAAGGCGACACCGGATTTTTTGCAAGGCTCAAACTGATATTCGGCGATATTCTCAAGCTTATAAAAAATCTTGTGCTCAAGGTGTTCGGAAAATAATGGGAATGAAAGAAAGAATGCACACGGGCGAAATTTACGACCCGAATGATGAAAATGTACTCAAAGAGCAGATTATATGCCTTGACAGGCTTTATGATTTTAACAATACCCGCCCGACTGACCTTGAGAAACGCGGTGAAATGCTTAAAGAAATGTTTGCCGAAATAGGCGAAAACTGCTACATAGAGCCGCCGCTTCACTCCAACTGGGGCGGCAAACATGTGCATTTCGGCAACAATGTTTACTGCAATTTTAACCTTACTCTTGTGGATGACACCCACATTTATGTAGGCGACAATGTGCTTTTTGCGCCCAATGTGATTGTCGCGACGGCAGGGCATCCGCTTGACGCCGATTTGCGCAGAAAGGCTTACCAGTACAATATGCCCGTGCGCATAGGCAACAACTGCTGGATAGGAGCGGGCGCAAAAATAATGCCGGGTGTGACCATAGGCGACAATACGGTTATCGGCGCCGGCAGTGTTGTCACCAAAGATATTCCGTCCGGTGTGCTCGCCTACGGTGTGCCGTGCAGGGTGGCTCGTGAAATAGGCGAACACGACAGGGAGTATTACTTTAAAGACCTGAAAATAGATTACGGCAAACTGTAATTTATTGCGGGCGGCGTTATTTTGCGCCGCCCTGTTTTCTTGACACATTATTTAAAAAATGTTATCATTCATTATCATCCGACAAATCGGGAGGTAAATATTATGAATTCATATACAAAAGCAGACATCCTCAGAATTGCCGACGAACAGAATGTCAGCATAATCCGTCTGCAATTTACGGATATTCTGGGCGCGGTGAAGAATGTAGCCATAACAAGAAGCCAGCTTGAAAAGGCTCTTGACAACAAATGTATGTTTGACGGCTCTTCAATAGAGGGCTTCGTGCGCATTGAAGAATCCGATATGTATCTTTATCCCGATTACAACACATTTACCGTCATACCCTGGCACCTTGACAAGGGAGAGGGCAGAATAGCAAGACTTATCTGCGATGTTTACGGCTGTGACGGCAAGCCTTTTGAAGGTGACCCCAGATATGTGCTTAAAAGAGCGATAGCCGAGGCGGAAAAAATGGGCTATACATTTAATGTCGGTTCCGAATGTGAATTTTTCCTTTTTGACCTTAACGAAGACGGATCCCCTACCACCGACACAAAAGACAGGGGCGGTTATTTTGATTTGGGCTATGCCGATTCGGGCGAAGCCTGCCGCAGAGACATCTGCCACAATCTTGAGGCAATGGGGTTTGAAATTGAGGCGTCTCACCACGAATGCGCCCCCGCTCAGCACGAAATAGACTTTAAATATTCGGAGGCTTTGCGCGCCGCGGATGATGTTGTGACCTTTAAATATGTTGTTAAAAGCATTTCGCGCCGCCACAAACTTCATGCGACATTTATGCCTAAACCCGTTTACGGTATTGCCGGCAGCGGGCAGCACTGCAATATGTCTTTGTTCAAAAACGGAGAAAATGCGTTTTACGACAGCGGCGATGCCAACAATTTAAGCAAAGAGGCATACAGCTTTATCGCCGGAATTATGAAATATATAAAGCCTATGACGGCCGTTCTCAACCCGCTTGTCAACTCATACAAGCGCCTTGTGCCCGATTATGAGGCGCCCGTTTATATCGCGTGGTCTGCCAAAAACCGCAGCCCCCTTATACGCGTTCCGTCGGCAAGGGGCAACAGCACAAGAATTGAGCTTCGCAGCGCCGATCCGGCCTGCAACCCCTACCTTGAAATGGCGGTCTGCCTTATGGCGGGGCTTGAGGGCATTAAAAACAATCTTGCCTGCCCGCCCTCAACAGACTACAATATTTTTGATATGAGTGAGGATGAAATCAAAAAAGCGGGCATTGAGCTTCTTCCGAATTCACTTGAGGAGGCAACCTCGGAGTTTGAAAACAACGAGTTTATAATGACTGTTCTCGGCAAACATGTTTATGAGAAATACCTTGAAGCGAAAAAAGAAGAATGGCTCGCTTACAGGCGCAGAATATCGCAGTGGGAGATCGACCGTTATCTTGCGGTTTATTGATTATTAATTTGTTTAATAAAATTTAAAAAAACACTTGATATTATAATAATATTGTGTTAAACTTTGAAAAGTAAGATATGTATTGACAAAAGAGTGGGTCTGACCCGCTCTTTTGTTTGTAAAAAGGAGGAATTGAATGGCAGGCAAAGGTAAGGGCGGCAACACCGTCGCTGCCGTATGGCAGATAGCCGAGCCGATAGCGAAATCATTAGGGCTCGAGCTTTGGGATGTTCGTTTTGTCAAAGAGGGCGTTTCATGGTATCTGCGCATTTTTATTGACAAAGAGGGCGGTGTAGGTATTGAGGACTGTGAAAATATGAGCAGGGCAATAGACGCTCCGCTTGACGAGGCTGACCCGATTGAACAGAGCTACTGCCTTGAGGTTTCATCACCGGGCATTGAAAGGGAGCTTGTCAGAGACGAGCATTTTATAAGGTATAGGGGCGAAAAGGTTATTGTCAAGCTCATACGCCCTTACAACGGCAAACGCGAATTCAAAGGCGTTCTTGAGGAGTTTGACGGCAAAAACATAACAGTCCGCCTTGAAAACGGTGAAGGGCTCTGTTTTGAGAAAAAAGAGGCAAGTTACATAAAACTTGATGATTTTGATATTTGAGGAAAGGAACATAACGGAAAAATGGATAACAAAGAATTTTTTGAGGCTTTAAAAATGCTCGCAAAAGAAAAGAAGCTTTCACTTGAGCTTCTCTGTGAAGGAATTGAGCGCGCGATAGTAACGGCGGTTAAAAGGGATTATAACAACAAAGATATAGTTTTTTGCGATATAGACCCCGAAGCGGGCAAAATCCGCGTTTATGTGCGTATGAATGTTGTCAATGAGATTGACGACCCCGACACCGATCTTACGGTAGAACAGGCAAAACGCTACAAAAGCACGGCTCTCCCCGGAGATATTATTGAAATTGACCTTGACACAAGGGAGGTCAGCCGTATAGCCGCCGAAAAGGGCAAGCATGTTCTCCGCCAGGGCATACGCGAAGCGGAGCACGGTCAGATAAGAGAGGAATTCCAGTCACGCAACCAGGAGATTGTTACAGTAAAGGTTGTAAGAATTGACCCAGAAACGCTTGATGCCTATGTTGAATTCGGAAAAATAGAAGAAAGGCTCCCGAGAAGCGAACAGCTTCCCAACGACAATTTCAGAGAAGGCGACCTTATCAAGGTTTTTGTGGCGGATGTCAAGGATACCTCAAGAAACATACCGAGAGCCACAATATCAAGAACTCACCCCGGCCTTGTCAGAAGGTTGCTTGAAAGCGAAGTGCCGGAAATATATGACGGTACGGTCGAAATCAAATCCGTTTCAAGAGAGGCGGGTTCAAGAAGCAAAATCGCGGTTTATTCCTCCGATGAGAATGTTGACCCTGTAGGTGCCTGCATAGGCCCCAGGGGCACAAGAGTCGGCAAAATCGTCGATTTGCTCGGCGGTGAAAAACTCGATATAGTCCGTTACAGCGACGATGTAGCCGAATATGTTGCCGCTTCACTCGCCCCCGCTGATGTTATTTCGGTTACTGTCGAGGAAGGCGAAGAGGAAACCGTATGCAGAGTTGTGGTGCCCAACAGCCAGCTGTCGCTTGCCATAGGCAACAAGGGCCAGAACGCCCGTCTTGCCGCAAAGCTTACCGGCTGTAAAATAGATATAAACCCCGAAACGGAAACAGACGAAGTTATTGATTACGGTATCTGATTAATTCCGCAATACCGATGAAAGGAGAGTACCTATGCCGGCAGTCAGAAAAATTCCGATGAGAAAATGCACAGGTTGCAACGAAATGAAGCCGAAAAAAGAGCTTGTAAGAGTTGTAAGAAGCCCGGAAGGCGAAATATCGCTCGATTTAACAGGCAAAAAGCCGGGCCGCGGCGCCTATGTTTGCAGAAGTGAGGATTGTCTTGCAAAGGCACGCAAGGCAAAACGATTTGAAAAGGCATTTTCCTGCGCTATACCGGATGATGTATTCGACCGTATGGAAGGGGAGATGAAAAATGGCGGATAATAACGCCGTGCTCTCTCTGCTGGGACTTTGCAAAAAAGCAAACAAGCTCAGTTGCGGCCACGACGCGGCAATAGGGGCGATACGCTCCGGGCAGGCAAAACTCTGCGTGCTCAGCGGTGATTCATCTCAGAGGCTCAGAGATGAAGCAAAAAGAGAAATCACAATGAGCAAATCACAGATTCCGGTTTTTGTAATGAACATTACTATGGATGAAATAGGCCGCTGCGTGTCGCTGCGTTCAGCGATACTTACAGTCAATGACTCCGGCTTTGCCCAATCAATCGGTAAGCAAGTTGATACAATAAGAAGACGGGAGGAAAACGAATGTTAAATAAATATAAAGTTTCCGAAGTCGCAAAAGATTTCGGGTTGAAAAGTAAGGATATAATAGACCTTCTTGCCAAGTATTTTGAAGGCGAGAAAAAGCATTCATCCGCTCTTGAGGAGGATGAACTCGACATTGTTTTTGAAACATTCACCCTTGCGAAACAGGTGGATGAAGAGGGGCTTAAGTCATATTTCGATATGGCTTCCGAGAAAAAGTCTGAAGAGAAGAAGCCTGAAAAAGCCGAAGAAAAGCAGGAAGCGCCTGCCGAGGAAAAACAGGAAAAGAAGCAGGAAGAAAGCAAAAAAGAACAGCCCGCAAAGCAGGAAAAGCCGGCTCAGACAAAAAAAGAAGAAAAGAAAGAGGACCCGAAAGCCTCCGCAAAGCCGCCTAAAAAGGATGAGGTCGGCAAATTCCGTATGCCCGAGAAAAAGGCTGAGACCGCTCCGGAAAAGAAAAAGGAGAATAAGCCCACTCAGGCAAGAACAAAGGGCGAAATGCGCACAATTGACACAAGAGCGAGCAATGTTGACCTTGAAAAATACAACGAAAAGTATGAAAATATTGCCCCCGGCACATCAATGCGCAGAAATGAGAATCAGACAAACAAGCAGAAAATCAAGCAGAAATCGCAGCAGTACCGCAAGCAGGGCACACGCACTCCCAAGCACGAAACAGAGGCAGAAAGGCTTAAACGAATTGCGGCGGAGCGTGCAAAGAAACCACAGCTTCAGCTCAAACTTCCCGAGGAAATCAGCGTAGGCGACCTTGCCGCCATGATGAAAAGAACGGCTGCAGAGGTTATTAAAAAGCTGTTCTCGCTCGGCGTTATGGCAACCGTAAACGAAATGCTTGACTATGACACTGCCGCGATAGTTGCCGAAGAACTCGGCGCGAAGGTTGAAAAAGAGGTCGTAGTTACTATTGAAGACAGAATAATTGATGACAGTGAAGACGCGGAAGAGGATCTTGTTCCCAGAGATCCGGTAGTTGTTGTAATGGGCCATGTTGACCACGGCAAAACATCCATACTTGACGCGGTGCGCAACACCGCCGTTACGGCAACCGAGGCGGGCGGCATCACCCAGCACATAGGCGCTTACAGGGTTGACCTCAACGGCAGCAAGATAACCTTCCTTGACACTCCCGGCCACGCCGCGTTTACATCAATGCGCGCGAGGGGCGCAATGGCGACGGATATAGCAATCCTTGTTGTCGCGGCTGATGACGGAATTATGCCGCAAACAATAGAAGCCATCAACCACGCGAAGGCGGCGAATTGCCCGATAGTTGTCGCAATTAATAAAATGGACAAGCCGTCAGCGCAGCCTGACAGAATTCTTCAGCAGCTTACGGAATATGAGCTTGTGCCTGAAGAATGGGGCGGCGATACAATCTGCGTTCCCGTCTCCGCTCTTACCCATCAGGGCATTGATAAGTTGCTTGAATCTGTTTTGCTTGTTGCGGAAATGAAGGAGCTTAAAGCCAACCCGAACCGCGCCGCCAAGGGCGTCGTTATAGAGGCAAGGCTTGATAAGGGCAGGGGCGCGGTTGCCACTCTTCTTGTTCAGAACGGCACTTTAAAGCCGGGTGACATTGTTGTCGCGGGCACTGCGGTAGGCAGAGTGCGTGTTATGCTTGATGATAAGGGCCGCAAGGTAAAAGCGGCAGGGCCTTCCGTTCCCGTTGAGATTACCGGCCTTGCGGAGGTTCCTCAGGCGGGCGATATATTTAACGCCGTAAACGATGAGCGCCTTGCGAGAGAGCTTGTTGAGCAGAGAAAAACAAAAGAAAAAGAAGAGCAGTTCAAGCAGTATGAAAAAGTTACACTTGACAATCTGTTTGATTCGCTTAAATCCGGCGAGCTCAAAGAGTTGAACATTGTTCTCAAAGCCGATGTTCAGGGCTCGGTTGAGGCTGTCAAGCAAAGCCTTGTCAAGCTTTCAAACGATGAGGTTGTTGTTAAGGTTATTCACTCGGGCGTCGGCGCGATAAACGAGAGCGACATTATGCTCGCAAACGCTTCAAACGCCATTGTCGTCGGCTTCAATGTCCGCCCGAATCCCGTTGCCTCCGAGAACGCGGAGCGTGACGGCGTCGAAATACGCACCTACAGAATTATTTATGACGCTATTGAGGAGATTCAATCCGCAATCAAAGGTATGCTTGCACCTAAATTCAGAGATGTGGATATTGCGAGAATTGAAGTGCGCCAGGTTGTTAAAATTTCATCTGTCGGCAACATAGCGGGCTGTTATGTGCTTTCGGGCAAGGTCAACAGGAATGCGAAAATCCGCGTTGTGCGCGACGGCATAGTTGTTACGGAAGACGCCATAGCGTCACTCAGAAGGTTTAAGGATGATGTCAAAGAAGTTGCCTCCGGTTTTGAATGCGGTATCGCGCTTGAAAAATACAACGATATCAAGGAAGGCGACATTTTCGAGGCATTTGTTACCGAAGAATACAGGGATTAATTATGGCAAGTTATAAAACAGACAGAGTATCAGAAGATATAAAGCGTGAAATAGTCGCTGTTATACGCGAGCTTAAAGATCCGCGTGTGGCTGAGAAAATGCTCACCGTAGTCAGAGTGGACGTTTCAAGTGACGCTTCTTTTGCCAAAGTGTACGTCAGCGCGCTTGAAGGCATTGAAACGGCGAAAACCGCGGTAAAGGGTCTTGTCAGCGCAACGGGATATATCCGCAGAGAAGTCGGGCAGAGGCTTCATTTGAGAAAAACTCCAGAACTGCGCTTTATTGCGGATGATTCTATTGAAAAGGGTATGGAAATTCTCAAAAAGCTTGATAATTTCACTGCCGAAAAAAACGGAGAAAACATTAATGATAATTGAAATTGAAAACTGTGCGGATTCTTTAAGGGAAGCGCAAAGTGTTCTTTTGCTGTGCCACGCTCACCCTGACGGAGACACTCTCGGCTCAGCCTGCGCTCTGGCACACGCTCTCAAAGGCATGGGCAAAACCGCGGCCGTGCTTTGCGAAGACGCAATACCGAAAAGGTATGATTTTATGTTTACCGGAATAAAGCAGATTGTTGATTTTGAACCGGGGTTGATTGTTACAGTGGATGTTGCGGACACAGCCCTTCTCGGCAAAAATACCGAGCTTAAATATTCCGAAAAAATCGACCTGTGCATTGATCATCACACATCAAACAAGCTTTATGCAAGCGCCGTTTGGCTTGAAGCGGATTCAGCGTCCGCGGCTGAAATGATATATAATCTGATAAAGCTTATGGAACTGCCCATTACAAAACAGATGGCTTCATGCCTGTTTACGGGCGTTTCAACAGACACAGGCTGCTTCCGCTTTTCAAACACAACACCGCGCACACACCGTATTGCGGCTGATTTGATTGAACTCGGTGCCGATTCCGCTTCGCTTATTCAAACATTTTTTGAAACAAAAAGCAGGGCTTACGCCTCCCTTGAGAGAATGGCTCTTGATGAAATGCAGTTTTATCTCGGCGGCAGATGCGCCATTATGCCCGTTACAAGGGCAATGTTCGGCAAAAGCGGAGCGG